>JBJEOZ010000195.1:0-20886 GCA_051880975.1 Ruminococcus sp. | reverse complement strand
TTCTCCCTTTATTTGCAGAACTTTTTATTCGGTGGGATAGTTTTCTCCTCTACTGTTGCGGTGTATGCCACCTCAGCCTTTTTCACCCCTCTTGGGATAATCTTCTGTATTTTAATATTGTTTATTCAGCCATTAATGAGCCTTGGCATCACCTGTATAATCGGTTGGCTCATAGCATTGGCAACTGCAAGAATGAACAACAAAACTATTATCACAAGCATTCTTTCCTTGGTGTTTTTGGCTCTGTACTTACTTGTGTACTACCGCTTTAACAGCTATGTTCAGCTTTTGATTACCAACAGTAAATCGGTAGGTGAAAGTGTTAAAAGCGCATTGTACCCAATTTATCAAATGGGTATGGGTGCAACAGGGGACATTATGGGATTTGTGATTTTCACTGCCATTACCCTTGCATTTTTTGCATTAATCTACCGGATTTTATCCCTTAGCTTTATACGCATTGCCACCACAAAGAGCAAGGGCACAAAGGCTAAGTATCGTGAAAAAGAACTAAAGGTAAGCTCACTTAGAAAGACTTTATTCTTTAAGGAGCTAAAGCATTTTTCAAAAAATTCAATGTATATGCTAAACTGCGGTTTGGGTTCTGTATTCCTGATAATTGGTGCAGTTGTAATTGTTGTCAAAAGCGAATGGATTTTGGAGGTTGCAAAATCATTCCCCGTTGCCGGTGCGTTGTTTTCACTAATCGGTGTGGGATTAATCTGCTTTATTGTATCTATGAATATTGTGTCTGCACCCACTATTTCTTTAGAGGGTAAAACAATGTGGCTTATAAACTCTTTGCCTATAAGGGGTAAGGATGTTTTAATGGCTAAGCTAAATTTGCATTTTATTGTAAGTGCGCCTTTTGCACTTGTATGCAGTATAGTCTGTGCTGTGGTGCTGAAATCATCGGTTATTATAACTGTTGCTTTGATTCTCATACCCCAGCTGGTAATTCTCCTCTTTGGAGAAATCGGACTGCTGTTAAGCCTGAAATTCGCAAAGTTTGACTGGACAAATGAGGCTATGGTGGTTAAGCAAAGCACCAGCGTTGTGATTGCCCTTTTCTTAAACTGGGGAATAATCATAGCACTTGGTCTTACATCCCTCTTAATTCCTGAAATAACTGCATTTTCTCTGGAGATTTACGGAGTAATATGCACCATTTTGCTGGCTGCTGCATCAGTCGTCTTTTACAGAGTTCTTACAAACTGGGGTGTAAAGAAACTGGCGTCCTATCAGTAGGTATACATATTCTCCACCCTCCCACTTCGGGAGGGTGGTTTTTTGTGTCACAAAATAATTTTTACTGCATATAATGGAATATGCCTTTGTGCAGAAATTTTGTTTTTTGGAGTAGTATATGAACAATTCAAAGCTTTGTTGCCCACCATGGTTAAATAAGGAGTTTAGAAAGCTGTGGGTACAGCATATTTACCGAACACGATTTTTTATCATCAGCACAGCAAGTGACCTTCCCGACCTGCCCTATGTTACAAAGTGGGTGCTGGAAAACCCCGGTGACTTTGCCTGTTTACTAAAGGAATTTTACGGTGAGGAAAGGGCGAATATTTTTAAAAAGCTCTTTACAGAGCATCTGACCATTGCCGCCGACCTTGTAAATGCAATTAAAAATAACGACAGGCAAAAGGCGGAATCAACAAGGAAAAAGTGGTACGAAAACGCAAATGAAATCGCCTGTTTCCTGGGGAAAATCAATCCCTGCTGGAGCAAGGAAAAGTGGAAAAAAATGATGTTTGACCACCTGAAAATGACGGAAAACGAGGCGAAACTGAGAATTTCAGGCAAGTACCCCGAGGACATTGCAGAATTTAACTGCATAGAAAAAGAGGCTATGGAAATGGCAGACTATATGACCAAGGGAATTATAAAACAATGCAGAGGATGTTTTTCCCAAAATTAAGAAATTGTTGACTTCACCTAATATGTACGCTATAATGTACATATAATATAGTGAGGTGATAATATGCAAAATACCAATATAACAAATTTCAGAAAAAATATATTTGATTTTGTTGAGCAAACCGTTAAATACAACGAGCCTGTTAACATCTCCACAAAAAGCGGAAACGCTGTACTTATCAGCGAGGACGAATACAACAGCCTTGTTGAAACCCTGTATTTGACCTCTATCCCTGCTATGAAAGAAAAGCTTGAAAAGGGTGCTCATACTCCCATAGAGGAGTGTGATGACTTTGAATGGTGAGAAGTACAGAATAGTCATAACAAAATCGGCACAAAAGGACAAAGAAAAGATTAAGCAGTACCCAGCCCTAAAGAAAAAAGCCAACAATCTTGTGGAGCTTTTAAGGGAAAATCCCTACCAAAATCCACCGCCATATGAAAAACTCTTAGGCAATCTTAATATGTGCTATTCACGGAGAATTAATGCACAGCACCGCCTTGTGTATATGGTTGATGAAAGTGTGAAAACTGTAAAAATTATCTCAATGTGGACTCATTACGAATAATAGCAAAACAAACCCTCCCTGTCAGTAAAATTCCGACTTGGGAGGGTTTTCATTTACAGTATTTTATTTTTAACCGTTAATTTTGGTCATCCTTTGGGGATGACTTTGTAACGTTTGTAAACAGCTTTTCTACCTTTGTCACCGCTGACTTGTAAATGTAAGAAATCTGCTCGCCGTTTACTGTAACATAGTACTTTTGGTTGCCCATATCGTAGAATTTAAGCTCGTCTGCACCTCTGCCTGTGTCTGCCTTGTAGGTAAACTTAATTGTAAGTGCCGGACTTCCGCTGATTTTATCGTTTGTAAATTCGTGGCGTAAAAAGTCGGAGCCGTGCATATAGTCAAAGGCTGTTTGGAAATAGCCTGTGCTTACCTGTTTACCTTTGTACTTAACAACTGTATCTGCCGATGTGCTTTTTCCGTCAATGTCAAAGGTGTAGCTTTTATCACCAAACTTAACCTCTGTTTTGGAAAGTGCAGTCAGCTCGTTGTCAACGAAAAAATCTGAACGCAAGTCCTCAAGGCTTGATTTTGTCCATCTTACAGAGTCGGTGAGGATTTTGTAGATTACATCTCCGCCCTTTTTCATAATAAAGCAGTAACCCTTGTCGTCACCCTTACTTGCAATCAAATTAATTGTTGTGTCGGGGTAGGTTGCCTTAACCTCGGCATAAGGCTCTTTTAGTCCGTACTTTTCAAGCTGACTTTCAACCGGGTTAACATAGACAACTGACTTTGCCAGTACGCCCCTGATGCCACCCTCAATTTCACTGCATCCTGAGTCGTCACCGTAGTAGGTTTTCGGAGTTGTGATAAGGTAGTTGGTCATTGCTGTTTCGTCATCACTTGGAACTACTGTAATTTTGTCCTTGTAACGCTTACCGCTAAGCTCAATCTTTGTTGCTGTTGCGTCATCACCGCTTTTTGCAGGGTCGGTAATATTAAGGTCAATAAGGTCGTTAATGCCGTAGAGGAATGAGTCGATAGACTCCTCCTCAACAAGGTAAATTGCCTTGCCTGTGCCGAATTTTACATAGATTCCTGCATTAGACGGTGCAACTGCGCCCACATAAATTTTTGCTTTTGTGTTGTCCTGATATGTAATCTCAACAGTTGAACGAGGCTTGTCAAAGCCAAAGTCCTTTTCGTCCTTGTCGCCTGTTGAAACTACCTTAGTAAATTCAAGGGAAGCAGCGTCATTGGCAATAGCGTCAGGCTGGCCTGATGCAAGGCTTTTGTCCTCATAACCCACCAGGGTGTACTCTGTTGCCTGTGTGCTTTCCTTTTCCTTGCCATCCTTGTCGGTGGTGATTTCCACAGGGGTATAGCTTGTGATTTCGTACTTGCTCTTTTCGTTTTCAATCTTGATTGACTTAATATCCATTGGAATGTAGGACATCAGCTCCCCGGAGCCGTTTTGGTCAACCTCACCATCAGCATTTGTTGCAGGCTCTGCCTGATGCACCTTGTCCTTGTCAACATCTGCTGTGATTTTTGCAGGCTCTGTATATTCTATTTCCTTACTGTCATTTTCATTGGGGTCAGGCATAGTGAGTACCACAACAAGTGTTACAGCTATCAGCACTACAATCAAAGCCGGAATGATTATTTTCAGTAAGTTTTTATTGTTTTTCTTATTTGACTTAGCCATTATTTCTTTCTCCTAACTGCCCAAATCACAATGCCCAAAACAAGAATACCTATCGGCAATACACCAAGGAAGATAACCGCCGGAATAGTTGTCTGTGACTCTGACTGTAAGCCAAGGGCTGTGTCAGATGCCTTAGCGCTGGTGATTACAACAGTTTCGCCCTCGTTTTCTGTTAATACATTAAACATATTTGCAAAGTAATTTGCATTGTTGTACTGGGTATATACATTCAAGAATTCCTCTGATACTGCATAGTAGGAGCCAATTACAACTGTGTTCTTGTAAACTCCATCAGAAACATCAGCCCTGTTGATTGCAGCACCTGAAATCGGCTCGCCTGTTCCCTTTTCTATATCAGATTCGGACTGGGCTGTGAAAGGCATTGTGTCAGCCTTGCTTGATGAGTTTAGCAGAGAAACTGCGTTACTACCCTGGGTAAAGGTGATAGGTCTTGTATCTCCCATAAGCACCTTTGTAGCTGTGTCAAAGCCTGTTGTAAAGTCCTCGTTATCATAGTCGTAGATAGAAAGCACATTACTGTCAGGATAAATGGAAGAAAGGTACTTGTCGCTCTGTTCATATATCCAAGAGTCCCCTACCTTCATACCCTGGGACTCAAGGAAGGAGTCAAGGTTAGGTGTTCCGCTTTCAACCTTATATGGGTTTGGAATATATACGAAGGTTTTACTTGTTTTCTTTGCTGTGTTAAGGAAACTTTCCACCTTTTCAAGAGCCTGGTCGGAAATATCCTGTGTCGGAGTAACAAAGAACAGTATATCACAGTCTGACGGAACATTCTGCTTTGAATCAAGGTTGACTGTTACGGTGTCGTAAGCCTGATTTTTAAGGAGATTTTTAAGCGCTGTGTAGGTGCTTTCACCAGAGGCACTTTCATTTTCTGCCGGTATACCTGAGGATGTGATAAAACAAGCCTTTGCAGCATTTTTCTTTGTTAAGCCAAGGATTGCTGTGCATACTGTCTGCTCAACCTTACTCTCTGTAATAGTGGAGTAGCCTGTTTCGTCAGACTCGAAATTAAACAAATCCTTAATTGTGTAACCCTTGTACTTATTGTCACCTGCGTCAACAACAAGGATAATGCTTGCACCTGAGGTTGTCAGGTTAAGCTCGCTGTACTTTGATGCAAATGACGGGTCTGAGGAAATATCCTTGTAGTCAAACTTTATGTGACTGCTCTGTGCGGCAATTTCCTTAAACAGCTGATTTGCCTGTGTAAAGTATGCTGTGCCGTACATACTGTCAAATGACTTAAAGTTATCTTCATCTGTTAAAAGATAAAGCTGAATGTCCTTTTCGACACTACTGCAAAGCTTCTTTGTTTCGTCCTGAAGTCCGTACATACTACTGCTTGTAATGTCAAATGTAAGGGCAGGGAACTTTGACTCCAGCACAGAGGCTATTATGTTCACTGCAATAACACAGGCAAGAAAAACTGCGATTACTGCGGCAAAAAGCCAGCCCCTTGCAAACTTTCTTGAATGTAAAATCTCTTTAATTTTTGACGGCTTTTTTTCTTCTGATTTATTATCCTTTTCCTCTGTTTCGGCATATATGTCCTCAGAAACCGCCATATTTTCCAAATCCTTTTCGATTTCTGAAGCAAGGAAATCTTCTTTTTTGTTTTTAGCCATTATAATACCTCCTTAGCTCCAGCGTCTTTTTTCAAGTACCCTAAGTGTCAGGAAGCTAAACAGCGCAATAACGGAAAGGAAGAATACCATATCCGATACGCTTAGGATACCTGTTGTAAAGTTTTGATAGTGTCCTACAAATGACAGACTTGAAATTGCAGTTGAAATCCAAGTTACGGAAACAAGGGCTGCTATGCTGTCGATAAAGAAAATTACAAGACCTGCACAAACTCCCACAATGGCAGAGATAATCATACTTTCTGTCAAGGAGGAGATGAAGATGTTAATTGCAATCATTGAGGCACCAAGGAGGATTGTTCCAAGGAGGTTTCCAATGAATACAGACCAGTCAGGTGCGCTGTAAAAGGAAAGTGTAAGGGCAAACAAAACATAAATTAACATACAGCAAAGGAACATAACAAGTGAGCCTAAGAACTTGCCAATTACAATTTCACCCAGTCCCAAAGGAGAGGTAAGAAGTGCCTGGTCAGTCTTTTGCTTTTTTTCCTCCGAAAGGCTCTTCATTGTGATAATGGGTATTACAAGAACTGTAATCATAAACATATTTGAAAATACAGTTGCCATATCCTTGCTGTCCATTCTGAAACAGTAGTAGTAGAAAAACAGTCCGGCAAAGAAGTAATAAACAGCCAGAACAACATATCCCACAGCAGATGTGAAGAATGAGCCAAGCTCTTTTTTTAGTATTGCTGTCATTATCTTTTGCCCCCCTTAATTGCGTTTTTTGATGTAAGCTTTAGGTATGCCTCTTCAAGGCTCATACCGCCCTCATTCATAGAGAGAATAGGCATATTATTTTTAGCCATAACATTAAACACGCCCTTGCGAATGTCCATTCCGCTTTCGTGTTCAACACTGTAAACATTACAGTTTTCTCCTGTTTGCCTGTCCACACTTACCTTTGTAACACCGCTTACAGTGTTTATTGCAGAGGTAACGGCAGAAGTACTGCCCTCAACCTCAACTGTAAGTGTTGACTTGCCTGTTATAGCGGAGGAAAGCTCACTAACCTTTGTATCGGCTACAATTTCACCGTTGCAGATAACAATAACCCTGTCGCAAATTGCGGAAATTTCAGAGAGAATGTGGGAAGAAAATATAACTGTGTGCTTCTTTCCAAGGCCCTTAATAAGTGTTCTGAATTCCCTTATCTGTGACGGGTCAAGACCAACGGTAGGCTCGTCCAAAATAAGCACAGGAGGATTTCCCAAAAGTGCCTGTGCAAGACCAACCCTTTGACGGTAGCCCTTTGACAGGTTTCGGATAATTCTGTTTTGGTGGTCGCTTAGCTTTGTAACGGAAAGCACCTCGTCAATATGAGCCTTCTTAGGTAGCTTTACCTTTTTGATAGAGAACATAAACTCAAGGTATTTCCTTACGGTCATATCCATATAAAGTGGAGGTAATTCAGGCAGATAGCCTATCTGTGACTTTGCCTCCTTTGGATTTTTCAAAATTTCTGCATCATTAATGGTAACTGTGCCCCGAGTGGAGGATATGTAGCCGGTGATAATGTTCATTGTGGTACTTTTTCCTGCACCGTTAGGGCCAAGGAAGCCAAGTATTTCGCCGTCATTAACGGTAAAGCTAACATTGTTTACCGCCTTGATGTCGCCATACTGCTTCACAAGGTTCTTGACCTCAACCATTTTGTCAACTCCTTTTTCAAATATAAATAAATTACAGATTTACTCCATAATAATTTTAACAGATACTAAACTTTTTACAAGAACATCAGGTGAATTGTCACTTTTTATTCATAAAGTTTCATTATGTTGTCACAAAGATATATTTTTTCTCGTGATTTAATACAAAAAAGCACAATGCTTTTTATGACATTTGCCGAGTGGTGCTTTGTACAACAAGTGGCACAACAAAATATAAAGCACACATCACTATTTTTTAGTGCGTATACATATGCATTATAACACTAAATACACTTTTCTTCAACAAAAAACTGCTATAGAAAAACAAAGTGAGTTTGGAAAAAAATTCAATTTTCGATTATTGACAGGAGTATCTTTCGGTGATATATTTGCGTTGGAGATATTCTCAGAACCGCTTTTAGGCGTTACATTAGGGCTATTAGCATTAATGAGCTGAGAAATCTCTGTTTTTTTACCCTTTTTCATCTTTAAAGGCTGACAAAAAGTGACTTTTGCTTAAATTGGGTCACATCAATTAACAACACCGTAATGACTTTGGAAAAATAAATGCAAATAATTGCATTTTACCGATTGCTTTGTTATAATAACTATTAATGATTACTATTGATTATTTTTAAGGAGTGAGTATTATGTGTAAAAAATGCGACGGCGAGAAATTTTATATCACAACAGCCATTGCGTACACCTCAAGAAAACCACATATCGGCAACAGCTACGAGATTGTTTTGTCTGATGCCATTGCAAGGTACAAGCGAATGCAGGGCTACGATGTATTTTTCTGCACAGGTACTGACGAGCATGGTCAGAAGATTGAGGACTATGCAAGGGATGCCGGAGTAACCCCAAAGGAATATGTTGACAAGGTTGCAGGTGAAATTAAGGGTGTTTGCGATTTGCTCAACACCACCTATGACCATTTTATAAGAACAACCGACGAGTACCACGAAAAGGCTGTTCAAAAAATCTTCAAAAAGCTGTATGACCAAGGTGACATTTACAAGGGCGAATATCAGGGCCTTTACTGTACACCTTGTGAAAGCTTTTGGACAGAAAGTCAGCTTGTTGAAGGAAAATGCCCCGACTGTGGCAGAGAGGTAAAGAAGGCAAAGGAGGAGGCATACTTCTTCAAGCTTTCAAAGTACCAAAAACAGCTTGAGGACTACATCGAAAGCAACCCTGACTTCATCTACCCCGAAAGCCGTAAAAAGGAAATGGTAAACAACTTCATAAAGCCGGGACTTCAGGATTTGTGCGTAAGCCGTAGCTCCTTCAAGTGGGGTATTCCTGTTGACTTTGACCCAAAGCATGTTGTTTATGTTTGGATTGACGCACTTTCAAACTATATCACAGCCCTTGGCTACGACTGTGGCGAAAACAGCGACAGATACAGAAAATACTGGCCTGCTGATGTGCATATCATAGGCAAGGATATTCTCAGGTTCCACACAATTTACTGGCCGATTATGCTTATGGCTCTTGGTGAGCCTCTGCCAAAGCAGGTGTTCGGTCACCCATGGCTACTGTTCGGACAGGACAAGATGAGCAAATCAAGGGGCAATGTTATCTATGCCGATGATTTGGTAAAGCTCATTGGCGTTGACGCAGTAAGGTACTATCTCCTTTCCGAAATGCCTTATGTTTCCGACGGCTCAATAACCTACGAAACAGTTTTTGAAAGATACAATTCCGACCTTGCAAACACAATCGGAAACCTTGTTAACCGCACCGTTGCAATGAACAACAAGTACTTTGACGGTGTTATCCAAAATCCTGACACAGAGGAAATTCTTGACTTTGAAATCAAGACAGCCTGTACGGAAACAGTTAAAAAGGTTGACCAGCTACTTTCCACCTACCGTGTGGCTGACGCTCTTGACACAATTTTGGCACTTGCAAAGAGGTGCAACAAATATATTGACGAAACTATGCCCTGGGCACTTGCAAAGGACGAAAGCAAAAAGCCCCGTCTTGGCACAGTGCTTTACAACCTCCTTGAGGGCATAAGGTACATTGCAATACTCCTTTCCCCATTTATGCCTGAAACCTCAGACAAAATTATGGAACAGCTCAACTGCGACAAAAAGGATTACGATTCACTTTGTGCCTTTGGCGAGCTTGTACCCGGTGTGAAGGTGAACAAGGCAGTTCCTCTGTTTAACCGTCTTGACTCCGAAAAGCTCCTGAAGGAGATTTACGCTGAACAGGAGAAGAACGAAAAAGAGGAAACTCCTGTTAAGATTGAGGGTCTTGCACAAATCGGAATTGACGACTTTGCAAAGGTTGAGCTAAGGGTGGCAAAAATCAAGGAATGTGAGCCTGTTAAGAAGTCCAAAAAGCTGTTAAAGCTAACAGTATTTGACGGCGAAAAGGACAGAACAGTTGCATCGGGAATTTCACAGTACTACAAGCCTGATGAGCTTGTTGGCAAGAACATTATCCTTGTTGCAAACCTAAAACCTGCAAAGCTGTGCGGTGTTGAAAGCCAGGGAATGATTTTGGCGGCAAGTCACGGTGATGATGTAAAGGTACTGTTTGTTGACGACAGCATCCCGGCAGGCAGTTCAATTTCATAATAAAAAGGCAAAAGGCTCGGGCAACCGAGCCTTTGTTAAATAGGAGAACCATATGTACACAAATATTTTTGACGCACATTGCCACTATGATGACGAGTGGTACAATGAGGACAGGACAGAAACAATAGAGAGTCTGCCCTCAAAGGGTGTTTGCGGTGTTGTGACAAATGCCACAGACCTTGAAAATGTAAAGCTGGTTTTACAGCTTTCCGAAAAATACCCATTTGTTTACGGCACTGTGGGTATTCACCCGGAATGTCTTGAAAATCTCCCCACAGATTACCTTGACACCGTGGCAGAAATCAGCCAAAACAAAAAGATTGTCGCCATTGGGGAAATCGGTCTTGACTACCACTGGGATATACCAAAGGACGCACAAATGAAGGTGGTTAAGGAACAACTTGCCCTTGCAAACGACCTTGATATGCCTGTTGTATTCCACGACCGTGAGGCACACGGAGATACTATGGACTTGTTAAGAAAGTACAAGCCAAAGGGACTTCTCCACTGTTACAGCGGAAGTACGGAAATGCTGAAAGAGGTGCTAAAACTGGGAATGTACATCTCCCTTGGAGGGGTTGTCACCTTTAAGAATGCAAGGGTTCCTGTTGAGGTTGCAAAGGAAGTACCCCTTGACCGTCTGCTACTGGAAACAGACGCACCATACCTTGCACCAGTACCCTATAGAGGAAAGCGAAACGACAGCTCATTTATCCCCTATATAGCAGAAAAAATAGCCGAAATCAGAGGACTCTCCCCACAAAAGCTGATAGATATTACAACAGAAAACGCAAAGAGAATGTATGGGATAAAGTAAATTCATTCCACAAACGACAAAACTGCACTTAACAAAAAGTGCAGTTTTTTATCTTAAAAACCTTATGTAAAAACAGGCAAACCGTATTCGTAAAGTATATCGTTTGTTTCCATAATAGAGCAGTTGTGTTGCAAGCCGAAAATCACCACAGCATCTCTCCTATTCCGTGGGTACAGTTCGCTATATGTGCATTTTTTCAGTAATGATTGTGCTTCCCTCAAAGTCAGATGCATACCAAAGCAAAGCATAATCACCTTATCCCGACTTGGTCTTTTTGTGCCGGAAAAAATCTGATAGCCGTAGTGCTTTTCAATAAGACTGTTATCCAAAACCTCACTTTTTGAAAGTCCTTTTTCTTTCAGAAAATATGCAAGTATCTCCGGGATGCTGTCGGGATAAATCTCCTCTATATTATCAGAAAAATATTCTTCAATGTTATTTCCTTTTTCTAAGATATTAAAAAGATCCTCTGTTTTCTTCTTCATAGTAAACCTCTATTATTTCTATGTATATTATGTTATAATAAATTCAGCAAATTATCAAGCAGGTGTGTAATGGATAAGGAAAAGTTAATCCTTTGGCAATTCAGGGAAATAGGTCAATTTAACGAAAACACCGTTGTTGTATTTAACGACTGCCTAAACCGCCAAATGATTTTGAAAATATTACCAAGGGAAAATACCCCCGTACTGACTGAAATAATGAACATCAAGCACCCTAACCTGATGGAAATATACGATGTGGTGGATAACGGTATTAATTGCAGTTGCCTTTGCGAATTTGTTTTTGGCAACACCCTTGAACAGATTGTCCTGTCAAAAGGCGGAGTTGAACCACAGCTTGCAGAAAAATGGATGGGACAGCTTTGCGACGGAGTTGGAAAATTGCACCAGTTCAAAATAATCCACCGTGACATCACCCCAAGCAATGTTATGGTTGACTATAATGGCAACATTAAGCTGATTGACTTTAACATTTCAAGGGAAAAAAAGAAGGATGCAAAACGGGATACAACTGTAATGGGCACCGCCGGTTACGCATCCCCCGAACAATTCGGCTTTACCCAAACAGGGGAAGGTGCAGATATTTATGCCATGGGTGTTCTGCTAAACTATCTTTTAACGGCAAAAATGCCCAACGAAAAGCTATGCACAGGGAAATATATAAGCATTGTAAAAAAGGCAACTCAAATAAGAGCCGAGGACAGATATTCCTCTGTACTTGAATTTAAAAAAGCCCTCAAGAGTAAAACCGGCGAAAAATTACCTTTACTTGACAGAATTTTGCTGAACACTCCCGGTTTTCGCTCCAACAAAACCTCTCACAAGGTAACTGCAGTTATTTTCTACATACTATACTTTATCTGGTTTTACAACGGATTAACATATGCAATCAGGTTTGGCGATTACGGTGCCTTTGTCAACGGTTGCTTTGCCTTTACTGCTATTCCATTCGTATGCTTTTTTGATGTGGGCAACATCAGCCGTTTCTTGGGCAAAGGTTCCCAAAACAGCAGAAAAACCCTACTGAAAATAATCGGAGTTGTGCTTATATTCGCCATTCCCTCTGTTGTCCTTTGGATTAATAGGATAACTTAGAAAACACTGATTAAATCATTTGCACATACTGCGCCGTCAGATTTTTCGTCAGTTTGTTCAAAAAATCGCAGAAATACTGACGTATTGCGAGAATTTTTTGGGCAAACTGGCGGAAAATATGCAAACAAGATGTGCAAATAAATAATAATTGTGATTTATTCAGTGTTTCCTTAACTATAATTATATCCTAAAATTTTACATAGGTTGTATGCTGACAGCATAACAAAAAATTATATTAATAATTTACTATATAGACAGTGATATTAGCAACACAGAGAAACAACCTTATAGCTTAAATAACCGGTATATCCGTAATATTAAGGAGGTTTATTTTATGAGAAAAAAATAATCAATACAAAGCAATTCAAATTAAATAAAATCAGGAGGAATAAGTTATGAAAAAAAGAATTTTAGCATTAGCAGTGACAATCTGCCTATTACTCTCATTGGGAGCTTGCGGGGAAAAGGAAGAAAAGGTAAAAACCGAAAATAATACAATAACTTGGGCAACATCCGGTGTAGGTAGTTTATTACCGACTCCAAAATTCGGTAATGTTGATATCACATATGACAGTGCCGACTCATTTTCTGCCGATATAACAGACATAACTAAAGAAGATTTCACAAATTATGTTGAAGAGTGCAAGAAAAATGGTTTTACAGTAGATTATTCAAATATTTCCGATTCTTATTACGCAAAAGATAACAAAGACAACAGTTTATCCATTATATTTTTTGATGATGACGAAACAATGAATATTATGGTAACTGCAAAGAAAAACGAGATAAAAACTACAACAGAAAAAGCAACAAAAGCGAATAATTCATCAAGCGGTGTAAATGCCGATTTCAAAAAAACTCTTGACTCCTATGAAGCTTTCATTGACGAATATGTTGCTTTTATGAAAAAGTACAACAACTCCGCTGATGTAACTTCAATGATGACAGATTATGCAAACTATGTAAGCAAACATGCTGAAGTAATTAATGAATTGGATAAATTGGAAAAAGAAAAGGATAGTCTTTCGGCAGCAGACTGTGCATATTTTGTAAAGGTAAATGCCCGAATCACAAAGAAGCTTGCAGAAGTAGCACAATAAGACAACACAATAAGACAACTTAGTAAAAATGACCGGTACGATAAAAGCACCGGTCATTTTTTATGATGTATAGCTGTCCAAAATCCTGTCATAAGTTCCGTTGTCAATAATGCTTTGTAACCCTTGGTTAAAACTGTCTAAGAACTCTTTGTTAGTCCCGGCATTAACCGCAAATGTAAGATTGGCGGTACTTTCTGCATTTTCAAAGGTTTTCAGCTTTCTCCCATTTTTAATTTCTAAATTAACAGTAAGCTCATCATCAAAAAATCCGTCTATCTTCCCATTTTCACAGTCTGCATACATTTTCTCGGCTGATGTGTATTTCTTGACGGTCAAATTGTATTGTGGAGCAATCTGACTTGCAAAAATTTCTCCGTCACTGCCTGTAATAACACCAACCTTGCTGTGCAAAAGCTCCTCATATGTGCTTATCTCACTCATTGATGAGGTGGTGAAGATTATGCCCTTTGTGTAATATGACTGTGTGTAGTCGTACTTATCACTTCCGTCAGTAAGCTCACCCGCTGTGCAATTAAATTCACTCTGCCTGTCGGAAGTGATTTTCAGATTAATATCGGACTTTTCGGCAACAGCATTGAGAATATCAGCCTCCAAACCCTTAACCTCACCGTTTTCAACATAGCTGTAAGGATAATTCTCCCCATCCAACAACACCGTACAGGCTATATCCTCCCCACAACCGGAAGTAAACGCAACCATAAAAACTATCAAAACAGACACAACAAATATTCCAAAAATCTTTTTCATAATAAACCTCTATAAATCTAATTTCTCTTTACACTTTTTCATAATCTCATAAACCATAAATACACCATCGTTGTAAAGCAAAAACTTATTTTATGTTTTGTTGGATTAGTCCCCCTAAATATTAAAATCAATTTGCCTTTTAATTTCCGAAAAACTTTCAAATACAGGCACACCGCATTGTTGCAATAATTTCGGTGATTGCTGTCCGCCTGAAAACAGCACACAATCCACACCTAACGCAAAAGCAGTATCGCAATCGTGTACAGTATCACCGATATACAGCGTTTCTTCGTGGACAAAACTGTTTTCATCCATATATTTCATACCTCGGATTGTTTTGCTTTCCGTTATAATATTCTGAGTACCAAGAATATCCTCAAAATATTTCTCTACCGAAAACTTGTGTGCGTATTTTGTGATTTCCTCTGTTCTAAAAGCAGACAATATCACCTGACGACAGTTTTCATCGGCAAAGAAACGCAGTAATTCCTTAACGCCTTCGTGCAATCCTATTTTAACGGAAAGCTGATTATACAAAACGCCCCACTCATCGTCGAGCATTTGCAAATCGTGTTTATCCAAATCAAAGATTTTACTGTAAAAATTCACGATAGGAGTGTCAATATTATCTCTATAATACTCTAATGTAATTGTTGGATAGCCGTATCTTTCCAATAAAATATTTGTCGCTTCAAAAGCAACGGGCGTATCATTGAGAATTGTACCGTTCCAATCCCAAAGAATATTTTTGTATTTCAATTTTTACACTCCATTACAATTTCAGGTAAATTCTACGCTCAACTTCTTTTAATAAAAGCGGCTGAATCTGAGGATATGTCCACTTTGTCGGCAGCTTGTCAAATAGTACAATCTTTTCAATTTCGCTATGTAACTCCTCTTCAAAGGTAGCAATATCGGCAAAATAGAGTTTGCCGAATGTTTCCGCACCGTTGAAATTATCCGGAGCGGTTACCGAGTAAACACATATTGGCTGTATAGTATAATCAATCGCTCCGGTTTCCTCATACAATTCACGCCTTGCAGTGTCGTCAATATTTTCACCTGTTTCTCTGTGACCGCCCGGACATTCATATGTATCACGCTCTTTATGTTTGCAGAACACCCACTTGCCGTTTGACTTTGCTACAATCACCGCAAATTTTAGTAACTTATCTTCTACTATATCATAAAACTTTACCACCATTTTTATATTCCTTTCAATCTTCCATAAGCAATCAGGTGATTTTCTGATTTGCTATTTTTGTTCAGCAAAATAATCTTCTTTCAATATTGCGTAATGTACATTGTCACAAATGCCCTGCATATTTTTACCCGCCTGTCTTGCGGTTCCTTCATATACTAATCCGCATTTTTTCATCACATCTCCTGAGTGTGGATTGCGAGGATCATGATAGGATTCAATACGGTTTAAGCCTACTTCTTCAAATAAAAATCTGATTATTTCTCTAAAAGCTTCGCTCATTATGCCTTTGTGCCACCAATTATATCCAAGACAATATCCGATTGTAGCGGCTTCGATATCCTCTCTGAGCTGTACCACACCGATTTCACCTATAGGCTCGCCGATTTCTTTCAGCTCTATTTTCCATTCATAAAAATCCGGCTTATCCTGATTATCCAACAAAAATTTGTGATATGTAGTTTCTAATTGATCAACGCTTTCATAAGGCGGCCAAGTCATATATTTGGTTACTCTCTCATCATTCGCCCAGTTCCTGAACATCGGCTCAGCGTCATCGCTTTTTGTTTTACGCAGTATCAGTCTTTCTGTTTCAAGTGTTACTGTTCCAAGATTTTTCATATAAAATTCACTCCTGAATCGATAATTATTTTTTGCTCACTATCCAATAATCACGATATGGGTAATTATCCGAATTTCCCATTAAAAATTTTTCCGATTTCTCAAATCCGTATTCTTTTAATGCCCCGATACGCTCAACAGCATACACCGGAGCTTTTGTGATTAAGGTATCACATTCAAACAGTTCATATGAAGGTTCTACAAATAGACTCAAAATATCAAAAAGTATCTTCTTGTCCTCAAATTCACTTCCAACATCAAGGCGAAGCAAACCAACATCGTTAAAATCGTCATCTGATGTACGGTGGAACATTTCTATGGAGCCTATCGCTTTGGTTGTGGTTTTATCAATAACGGTAAACCTAACAAACCATTTCTCACAATAGGAATGTATCCAAAATTTAATAGCCTCAGTCATTCCCTCTAAGGTAGGATTATAAAAGTTGTCCCCGTTGCAGTTGTCACTATTGAAAAAAGGTAACGCATTTTTGTCCGAGTAAACCTTTTGCAAATCCTTTGCGTCATCAAGACTAATAAGTCGAATTAAATATTTTTCATTTTCAATAACAGGGCAGTTTTCATATACATTTATCATTTTGAGCCACCTCTCAACTAATTATCATTTATTGGCGGAAAATTGTCAAGAATTATATAATATTTTTATTAAAATGACGACCATAATCAAAACATTTGAATTATCGGCACTTATGTGTTATAATAAGTTAAATTTTGTGTGTAGGAGAAGGCTTATGAGAAATTTTCTTTATAAAATTGCTCAGTTCATGAACGGTAGATACGGTCACGACCAACTGAACACCCTGCTTTGGATTTTGTGCATTGTCATCTGGATAATATGGACTTTTTCACGCTACTGGGTATTCGGAATTGTTGTATTACTGCTGTCCGCCCTAATTGTATTCAGAACCTTTTCCAAAAACATTCAAAAGAGAATGTACGAAAACCGCAAATATCTAACGGTAAAAAATGCAATTTCCAAAAAATGTTCCCTGTTAAGAAAAATGTGGAAAGACCGCAAAACCCACCGCTACGTAAAATGCCCCTACTGCAAAGCACAGCTTAGAGTAAAGAAAATCAAAGGTGAACACAAGGTGCATTGTCCAAAATGCGGAGAGGATTTTAGGAAGAACATCATCCTTTAAAAGATGGTAAAAGGGAATGCAGAATTATTTTTTTGAGTTATTAGGTCAGCACATAGGACATACACTGTCATTCCGAGGAAAGTGACCAAGGAATCTTAAAGAAAAGCGATAGAAATTACACCGACACTAATATGATACACACAACAGCTCTGTAAACATAGTATAAAAAAACAAGAAAAAAGACAAAGATGAAGAAAAGACAAAAAATAAAAACACAAATATCATCATTTCCCTTGACATATTCCTTGTAAAATGATAGAATTATCTTTGTTGAAATAAAAAGACATAGGGGTATAGCTCAGTTGGTAGAGCAGCGGTCTCCAAAACCGCGTGCCGAGGGTTCGAGTCCTTCTGCCCCTGCCAATTACAAGTCCTTGAAAATGGCTTAAACAAGCCGTTTTTGAGGATTTTTTCTTTTGTGAAAAAGTCGATTTGTTTTACTTTTGAACATATTTCTAAAAATTTTCTAAAAATTATTCCAACGACCTTTTCTTTTTATCATCCAAAAACGGCTTGATGATGGGAATATTACGGTAGTTTTATCGACTTGTTTATGGAGTCGGAAATATCCATTTTTCCTGTTTTGTCAACATGGGCATAAAAGTTTAGTGTGGTTGCAGAGGAGCTGTGTCCAAGCCATTCTGCCACCTGAACAACGGTGAATCCCATATTCAGCAAATTACTTGCCACACTATGCCTTAAATCGTGTAGCCTAATTTTAGGCAAGTCGCTTTTCATAATCGTCTTATGAAATTTTCTTGTCAGGTAGTTTGGCTCAACTACACGACCATTCTCCCAAGTGCAAACATAATCTTCATCAACATAGGCACTTTTCAGCAGTTCTTTGTTCTTATCCTGTCTTTCTTTCTGCTGTAACAAAAGATTATACATACTTTCAGGTATGGGCAATGTTCTGTAACTGCTGTCTGTTTTAGGTGGTGCTGTGGTAGATCCGCCCACAGTTTGCTGGAGTGTTTCGCATATTGTTATTGTCCTGTTCATCAGGTCAATGTTTTTCCACTTTAATCCAAGTGTTTCTCCACGACGGAAACCAAATACTGCACATAAAATAACAGGGAGTTCAAGGACTGTGCCTTTAAACAATCCTATAAGCTCCTGAACCTGATTCTGATTCAAAAACTCACCCTTATATTTTTCGTGGTGTGGTGTTTTTGCAACAGATGCCGGGTTAGAAATTATGATGCCTTTTCTCATTGCGTCATTCAGTGCCTTATTTATTGTTCGGTGAATGTGGGTTATTGTAGTTGTGGAAAGTGCCTGACTGCCGTCTATTCGGCTGTGCGGGGATAAAAGGTGTTTATAAAATTCTTCCAGTTCGCAGGGCTTTAAATCCTGTAGCTTTACTCGCCTTGGTTTAAAGTAGGGTATTATGTGATTTTTCATATTGCCTGCATAACCTCTGTATGTATTCGCCCTCAAATCCACCTTTACTTCTTTAAGCCATTTTTCAAAGTAGTCGCACAAGTACATATCGCAGTAAAGCAAGTTCTTTTTGTCGTACTCCAAACATTTCTCACGCAAAAACTGTTGGGCTCTTTTCTTGTTTCCTTTCACCTTAAAACCCGTTGAAATCCACTTTGTCTTGTATTTAATTTTTCCGCTTTTGGTTAATTCATTTGTCCTCAAGCTTAATACGGCATAATATTTTCCGTTCTTAATTTGAAGACTTCCTGTTGTTGCCATAATATCTCCTTTCTGTGCAACAACTGCCAACACATCACTATTATAGCGTAGCATTGGCAGTTGTTTCAAGTCTAATTACATTTTAAAATAAATTGGACTAAATATATTTTTGGAATGATGTACTTTTTTCCGGCTCTGATTGTCTTTATTTCGCCATTTTCGAGCATTTTATACACCGAATTACGACCTAAATGCAGTATATCTTGTACATCCTTAACCGTTAATACATCGGGATACCCCGTCAAAATATAGTCGTGACAAATTATATCTGCCATATCATTTACCTCCTATATTAATTCATTTAATTTTGTATCATCGAATAAATATGCTTGAAACACAACACCGCTATTTGTCAAAAATCTGCCTTGTGATGTTTTAGGTATTTTATCCGATGCGTCTGTGTTATCCAAAATTATTTTTGACAAAACATCATCTGCTCTGCCACAGATACGCATATCAATGTTGTTTCTGATTTGACCGCTAAGTATATTCGCGTCAGGTCTTTGGGTTGCAATAATTAGATGTATCCCGAAAGCTCTACCCTGTCTTGCAATTATTGATAAACGCATTTCTATTTTGCTGACTATTTCTTTCTGCGCCTTGTCAAGTCCTGTTTTGTCAAGCACTTCGGCAATCTCATCACAGCCGATAATAATTCTCCGCAAAGGATTTTTAATGCTGTTATTGTTATAGTCATCAATATTATGACAACCCGACTGACACAATAAGGTTTTTCTGCTCTCCAGTTCTGCAACAACTTCATCAAGAATGTTAAGCAGTTTCTCCTGATCTGTGATAATTTCGCATTTTTCGTGCCACACCGATGGAAAATCCACTCCGCCTTTAAAATCGGCTATGTATACCTTTGACCCTTTAGCCACGCATTGCATAAGCAATAGTTTTAACAACACGCTTTTACCTGAGCCTGTGGAGCCTCCAATTAGAATATGTGGCACTTTTGACAAATCCACTGTGACAGTAGAGGTAATGCTCTCACCTAACACGAGAACAGACTCTTTGCTACTTATTTTACCTTTATCCCATGTCAACTTTTCAGATAAACAGTATCTGCCTGAAACGCCCCTTACAACAATTTGTCGGCAATTTTTGCCTTCCTCTATGCTATCAATTCTAATATTTAAGGCTGATTCTATTTTTTCTAAGTTGTCTAACCATACATAGACAGGGATTCCGTGAGATTCAAACCTCAACATTTCCATTCTTGTATTGTTTTTTGATTTTGTTCTCTCTACCAAGACAGGAGCTTCCTGGGACTGATTAACAAGTCCTATCCGATGTAAGTTATTGCTCATACTTTTGGCGCCCTTTGGCTTGCCGATTAAGATTAAAAGTAATATCGTTATCAACACAATTAATGAAGCTGACAAAATAGCCACCGCCATATTGAATTGTTTCTGAAGAATCGGAACTTTAAATTGGTGTAGAAAGTTTATCCAAAACAATATGAATAACATTGTGATTAAATAAATCCCAAAAGCGACTAATAATTTATAATTGTTTATGATTTTTTTAAGTCCGCCCAATATGTATAAAAATACTATCTTTGTGTTCCAGTAATTATGTAAATGTTTATGATTATTGTTATCAATCATAATTTTAACCTCCTGATTTTCTAGTTGCGTACACACCATAATCGGTGTACTCAGTAACATAATGTATTCGTCTTAAAAAAGCTTTCCATGTTTCGGGTTTGTTCGTTTGAACATCCTTATATTGCTGTTTCAATGGTATATTAGATGTGATATATACTGTATCATAACATGCAACCTTGTCATTAAATCTTGCGGGTAACATCAATGGGTAAATATCAAGGTAGTTGAGCATTTCTTCCACCGGA
>JBJEOZ010000194.1:0-20906 GCA_051880975.1 Ruminococcus sp. | reverse complement strand
CTAAAGGCTCAAAACGGCAACGTTATGAAATTATCACGGTGGAGAAAGGACAATGTAAATAAACTTGTAAAAGAAACATACAAGGCTGTACATTCCTCAAAAAATAATGTTGTGTTTGGAATTTCCCCACAGGGCAACATAAAAAATAATGATGAAATATATGCAGATGTGAAAACCTGGTGTTCACAAAAAGGCTACATAGACTACATATGCCCTCAACTGTATTACAGCCTTGACAATCCTGCATTGGCATACGAAGATGCCATAGACAGCTGGAATAAAATCAAAAAAAATAAGGATTTAGTGATTTATTCCGGTCTTGCAGGATATAAGGCAGGAACAGACAACGACCAGGGCACATGGGAAGATTTTGACGATATTTTGCAAAAGGAATACAAAATCGCAATTAATAAGAAGTATAACGGCATTATGCTATACAGTTATAATTCCTTAAAAGAAACTTGTGCTAAAAAGGAAATCAAAAATCTTGTGAAATCGTTAGAGTAATACACCGTCACAGTGGTCGTCATATGCTTTAGTAATTTTTACATCTAAAATCCTATTTGCAAGGTCATCATCGGAATAAATATGCACAGGAGTGTAATTCATAGTGTAACCCTCCCAGTACCCCTCGGGACGCTTTCTCTCAAAGAGAACAGAATATGTATTCCCAACTTGACTTTCAAGGAACTCTTTTCTGTCGTTAAGTGTTACTTCAATAAGCTTTTTACTTCTCTCACTTTTTATAGCTGGGTCAATTTGATTAGGCATCAGGTCGCCCTTTGTACCCTTTCTTCTGCTGTAAATAAAGGTATGCACCTTTGCAAATTTAATTGAATGTACAAAATTAAGGGATTTTTGAAATTCCTCGTCAGTTTCCCCTGCAAAACCAACCATTACATCTGTTGTAATTGCGCAGTCCTCAAAGGCATTCCTCAGATTATTTACAATCTCTGAATATTCTTTTGGAGAATAATGCCTGTTCATCCTCTTTAAGGTTTCGTCACAACCTGACTGGAGAGAAAGATGAAAATGAGGGCATAACTTTTTGCATTTTGCAAGTCGGGCGATAAATTCAGGGTCAAGTCTTTCAGGCTCTAATGAGCTTAAACGCACCCTTTCTATCCCCTCAACATCTGCAACAGTTTCAACAGCGTCACACAAATTCAGATTTGTGTCCTGACCAAAGCAGGATAGATTAATTCCAACAAGGACAATCTCCTTATATCCCTTTGATGCAAGTGTTATAGCCTCTTCTTTTAATTCACCAAGGTCCTTTGAACGCACTCTGCCCCTTGCATAGGGGATAATACAATAGGCACAAAAGCGGTTGCAACCGTCCTCAATTTTAATTTGTGCCCTTGTCCTTTCTTCAAAATCAGAAATTTTTATAGGCTCAAATTTTTCACCTGTAGTGTGCATCTCAACATCTACAAATCTGTTGTTATCGGAGATATATTCCTTTATAAGATTTGAAATATTCTTTCTGCTGGTGTTGCCCACTACAATATCGCAGATTTTATACACATCATCTTCAGGGAAAGCCTGTGACATACAGCCTGTAACTACAATTATAGAATTTTCATTATTTCGCCTTAATCTGCGAATAATTTTTCTGTTTTTGCTGTCGCTAACTGCTGTAACAGTACAGGTATTAATTATGTAAATATCAGCAGAATCATCTTCTTGAGCCAAAGAAAAACCGTCCTTTAGCATAATTTCGGTCATAGCCTGGGATTCGTACTGATTAACCTTACATCCAAGGGTGATAATTTTAAAAGTCATTAAAAGTTTCTCCTTTTTAGGATACTTTGTTTTACTACGATTATAAAATTAATTTCATTTTCAGTCAATAGACAAAACAAAACTATTAGGATGAAAAAAATCCCACCCTAATAGTCTGCATAGTTAAAAATTATTTAGTTCTGCCAATATCTGTTCTGTAATGAGCGCCCTCAAAGGAAATCTTCTTAACAGCAGAATATGCCTTTTCAAGTGCATCATCAAGGCTCTTACCCTTTGCAGTAACTCCAAGCACTCTACCGCCGTTTGTGTAGAATTTGCCGTCCTCATACTTTGTTCCTGCGTGATAAACAGTAGCACCTTCAACCTGACCCTTATCGTCCATACCGAACATTTCAATGCCCTTTTTGTATGACTCAGGATAACCACCACTTGCCATTACCACACAGGCAGTAGGCTCTTCTGACCACTCTATTTCAAGCTCATCAAGTTTTTCGTCAATAACAGCATCACAAATATCAAGCAAATCTGTCTTTAGTCTTGGAAGTACAACCTGTGCCTCAGGGTCACCAAAACGGGCATTGTACTCAATAACCTTTGGCCCCTTTGGAGTCATCATAAGTCCAAAGTACAGGCAACCCTTAAAAGGTCTTCCCTCTTCACTCATAGCCTTAACGGTTGGAACAAAAATTTCCTCCATACACTGCTTTGCAAGTTCCTCTGTGTAGTAAGGGTTAGGGCTTATTGTACCCATACCGCCGGTGTTAAGTCCTTCGTCATTGTCGTATGCTCTTTTGTGATCCTTTGAGCTAACCATAGGCTTAACTGTTTTACCGTCTGTAAATGATAGCACAGAAACCTCAGGGCCTGTTAAAAATTCCTCAACAACAATGTTGTTGCCGGATTCACCGAATTTTTTATCCTCCATTATTGTCTTAACAGCCTCAACAGCATCCTCAATAGTTTGGCAGATAAGAACACCCTTACCAAGTGCTAAGCCGTCAGCCTTAACAACACAAGGAGCCATATTGTTTTCTTTAATCCAAGAAATTGCCTTTTCTGAATCGTCAAAAACCTCGTACTGTGCGGTAGGAATACCGTACTTCTTCATAAGGTTTTTAGAAAATACCTTTGATGCCTCAATCACAGCCGCCTTTGCATTAGGTCCAAATGCCCTGATTCCTGCCTTTTCAAAGTCGTCAACCATACCGTCAGCAAGAGGGTCATCAGGTGCAACAAATGCCAAGTCGAATTTGTTTTCCAAAGCAAAAGCAACCATCTTTTCCTTGTCTGTAACAGGAATGTCAACTGTGATTGCATCTCTTGATATACCGCCGTTACCGGGTGCACAGTAAATCTTTTCAAGTTTTGGACTTTCGAGAATTTTTTTAATTAAAGCGTGTTCTCTACCGCCTGAACCAATCATCAATACATTCATACTGCACCTCATTAGTGATGGAAAAGTCTGATTCCTGTAAAGCACATTGTCATATTGTACTTGTTGCAGGTTTCGATAACATTATCATCTCTGATTGAGCCTCCGGGTTCAGCAATGTACTGAACACCGCTTCTCTTTGCTCTTTCAATATTGTCGCCAAACGGGAAGAATGCGTCACTGCCAAGTGAAACTCCTGTGAATGTGCTGAGCCATTCTTTCTTTTCTTCTCTTGTAAGAGGCTCAGGCTTTTCTGTAAAGAACAGTTCCCATGTACCGTCCCTCAGTACATCCTCGTAATCGTCAGAAATATATACATCAATAGTGTTATCTCTGTCAGGTCTTCTGATGCCCTCTTTAAATGGTAGGTTAAGGCACTTTGGATGCTGTCTTAGGTACCAGATGTCAGCCTTGTTACCTGCAAGACGGGTACAGTGAATTCTTGACTGCTGACCGGCACCAACGCCGATAGCCTGTCCGTCCTTACAGTAGCAAACAGAGTTTGACTGTGTGTATTTAAGTGTGATTAAGGAGATAAGCAAATCTCTCTTAGCAGAGTCAGGGAGTTCCTTGTTATCTGTAATAATGTTTTGAGTCAAAAACTCCTCGTCAATTTTCAGTTCGTTTCTTCCCTGCTGGAAAGTTACGCCGAAAACATCCTTATATTCCTGAGGAGCAGGAACATAGTCAGGGTCAATCTTTACAATGTTGTAAGTACCCTTTCTCTTTGACTTAAGAATTTCCAAAGCCTCGTCTGTGTAGCCCGGTGCAATAATTCCGTCAGAAACTTCTCTCTGTAACAGAAGTGCTGTTTCCTTGTCGCAAACATCAGAGAGGGCTGCCCAGTCACCATAGGAGCTCATACGGTCAGCACCTCTTGCCTTAGCATAAGCTGACGCAATAGGAGAAAGCTCTAAATCATCTACAAAATATATCTTTTTAAGAGTATCGGAAAGTTCTGTTGCAACAGCAGCACCGGCAGGTGAAACATGCTTAAAGGATGCGGCGGCAGGAAGTCCTGTTGCTGCCTTTAGTTCCTTAACAAGCTGCCAGCTGTTGAAAGCATCAAGAAAGTTGATGTAACCGGGCTTTCCGTTAAGCACCTCAATAGGAAGTTCACTGTCGTCCTTCATAAAGATTTTAGAAGGCTTTTGATTTGGATTACAACCGTATTTAAGTTCTAATTCTTTCATTGTGTTCTCCTCACTTATTTTTATTGATAATTCTTGAGTCAAATTCACCTGTGGCAAGGTCAATGTATCTTACAAAGAGGGAAACCTTGTTGTCACAGTTTAGTGACTCCCAAACCTTATTTGCAAAAGTGTCAATATCATCATTTTCTACTTCAACAAGTGTTGGTTCACCCTCGTAGCTTGGAAGAGGATTTCCATCCCCCATATATGTGTGGATAAATCTTCCCTTACCGGGGAGTGGGTTATCGTAAGCAAAAGTATATCTAAGTGTTGAATCAGGGTCGCCACCGTCACTTTTGAGGATAGACATAGCCATATTCATATTGCCGTCCTCAACCTTGATAATACCTGAAATTCTTGGTGTGTAGTTCGGTTCATCAGGCTCAAAGGTTCTTGTCCTTAGTGACTGTTCAAAGGTCATCTGCTGATTCATCAGGTCATAAACTGTGTCTGTTTGGTCGCCGTTTGTAACGATTGTCTTATTTCCAAGCACTCTGACAGGTGCATAGATAATAAGGGATGGGTCAACAAGCTTGCTTTCGTCAAAAGCCTGTGTGCGGATACCATCGCCATCTTCAACAAACACTCTGTTACGGCTGTTTTCACTTCTACCCATAATAAAGTAAGTGATTACAGCTTTTGTACCGTCAGCAGTTCTTCCAAGCATAATTCCTCTGCCCGGATAAGCATTGCTTTCAAGATCCTTAAAAAATGATATTGCTTTCATCTTACTACCTCTCAATCAATAATATATGTTTTGTTATCTTTTACCGTTATTTTATCACTGCAAAACAGTTCTACTGAAAGTGGGAGTATTTTCCACTCAACATTTTCCATAATTCTTCTTTGTAGTGTTTCGGGAGTGTCGTCATTCAGTACCTCGACAGCCCTTTGCATAATTATAGGGCCTGCGTCACATTCCTCTGTTACAAAATGGGTAGTTGCACCGGAGAGTTTTACACCCTTTTCAAGTACAGCTTTATGAACCTTTAAGCCATAATAACCCTCACCGCAAAAGCTTGGAATCAAAGCCGGGTGAATATTAATCATTCTGTTTTCAAATTCAGAAATAACCTGATGACCTAAAATTGTCATAAACCCTGCAAGTACAACCAAATCTGCACCCTTTGATTTAAGTAGCTTTGTAAGTGCTAAATCGTACTCAAGGAAGGTTTCAAAATCTTTTCTTCTGATAACAGCAGTGTCTATATTATTATTTCTTGCCCTTTCAAGCGCATATGCGTCAGGGTTTGAAGAAATTACACAGGTTATTTTACCGCTTTTGATTATGCCGTCATTTTGTGCGTCAATCAAAGCCTGTAAATTAGTGCCACCGCCTGAAACAAGTACAGCAATATTTTTCATTATTCAAATACAACTCCGTCGTTACCTTCAATCAATTCGCCCAGAACAACAGCATCCTCACCAAATGCCTTTAGTGTTTCTACTGCTTTGTCAGCATTTTCCTTTGAAACAGCAACAATCATACCAATACCCATATTAAAAGTGTTGAACATATCGTGTTCAGGAATGTTGCCAACCCTCTCAATAACCTTGAAAATAGGCAGTACAGGAACTGCATCCTTCTTAATTTTTGCGGTAAGTCCGTCCTTTAACATTCTTGGAATGTTCTCGTAGAAACCACCGCCTGTAATATGTGAAATAGCCTTAACATCAACCTTGCTGATAAGGTCAAGGATAGGCTTTACATAAATCTTTGTTGGTGTAAGCAGAGTTTCGCCAAGTGGCTTGTCAAGCTCCGGATACTCATTGTGAATAGTATTTTCGTCAATTCCGAAAACCTTTCTAACAAGAGAAAATCCGTTAGAATGAACACCGCTTGAAGGAAGTCCGATAAGTACATCACCTGCACATAGCTTACTGCCGTCAATTATCTTCTTTTTGTCAACAATACCAACGGAAAAACCTGCTACATCGTATTCGTCAACCGGATAGAAACCGGGCATTTCGGCAGTTTCTCCCCCAACAAGAGCAGAATATGACATTTCACAGCCATCAGCAATACCTGATACAATTTGTGCTACCTTTTCAGGAACGTTTTTTCCAACCGCAATGTAGTCAAGGAAAAACATAGGCTTTGCGCCACAGCAAACTACATCGTTAACACACATTGCAACAGCGTCAATGCCGATTGTGTCGTGCTTGTCAAGCAAAAATGCAAGTTTTAGTTTTGTACCTACACCGTCAGTACCGCTTACAAGGATAGGTTCTTCCATACCGGTGAGGTCAGGAGCAAAAAGACCGCCAAATCCGCCAATGCCTGAAACAACACCGTCGGTTTTAGTTCTCTTTACATGCTCTTTCATCAATTCTACTGCCTTGTAACCGGCAGTAACATCAACACCTGCATTCTTGTAACTCTCTGAAAAACTGTTCTTCATATTACACCTCTTGTTTTGTTATTTCTATCTTTTTGCTGAATTTATCAACAAAATTCTCTTTAGGTACAGGGCCGTTGTAAACACCGCTAAAGCAGGCGTCACAAACGCCAATACCGTTTTTACCAATGATTTTTTTCATATTTTCAATGCTGATGTAACCAAGGGAGTCAGCACCGATAAAGTTCTTGATTTCTTCCTCTGTCATAATGTTTGCCACCATATCCTTTTCAAAGTCGAAATCAGAACCGTAGTGACAAGTATATTTTAGTGGAGGAGAAGAAACCCTCATATGAACCTCAGCGGCACCTGCCTCACGCAAAAGCTTTACAATGTGACTGGCAGTATTTCCGTGAATGATAGAGTCGTCAATAATGACAATCCTCTTTCCCCTAACCTGAGTTTTCAGCACATTAAGTCGCATTTTAAGCAGTCGTTCTCTCTTTGTATTTTTCACATTGGAAAGACTTCTGCCGATATATTTATTTTTGATAAAGGCGGCACTGTATGGAATTCCTGATTCCTCAGCATAGCCTTGGGCAGCATCATTACCTGAATCAGGCACACCGCAAACCATATCAGCCTCAACAGGATAGTCCCTTGCAAGCTGTTTGCCAAATTCCTTTCTAACTGTATGGACAGCACCGCAGTCAAGAACACTGTCCGGACGGGCAATATATACATACTCAAAAAGGCACAGAGAAGTCTTTTCTGCCTCTTCAATTTGGTAAGAATGAAGTCCCTCTTCATCAATAACAACCATTTCACCGGGACGAACATTGCGTACAAATTGTGCACCGATTGAATCAAAGACACAGCTTTCTGATGCAACAACATAGCTTTTACCAATCTTACCAATACACAGCGGTCTAAAACCGTTTGGATCTCTGACAGCAAACATTTTGCTTGGGGAACTGGCAACAAATGAATATGCACCCTGAAGCTTAAGACTTGCGTTCTTTACAGCCTCTTCAATAGTTTCGGAATTAACTCTTTCGCTGGCAATCACATATGCAATAAGCTCGGCATTTGAAAATGACTGAAAAATTGCTCCGCCTTCTTCAAGTCCGTTTCTTATTTCGGCATAATTTGTAATTGAACCGTTGTGGCAAATAGCCATTGAGCCTTGAATATATCTGATAACAAGGGGCTGTGAACCTGCTCTATCCAAGCTCTTATATGGTGTGTACCTTACATGGGCAATGGCAATGTTACCGTTAACATCAAACTCGTCCAACACATTGTCGGTGAATACCTCGGAAACCATTCCAATGTCCTTAATACACTTGAATTTACCGTCTTTATTTACAGCAATACCGGCACTTTCCTGTCCACGGTGTTGAAGTGCGTACAGGGCATCCCTTGAAACAGACGCAACATCAAAATCTTCATCTCTGCTGTAAATACCAAAAACGCCACATTCCTCGTGAACCTTATCATTAAGCATATCTATGGTAATATCCTTCAAATCTCATCAACCTTACTTTGAATATCTTTATCTTTACTGTTAACTGTTTCAGCCATTTCTTTTCTGTTGTCCTCCAGCTTTTTTGCGAGAGTTTCATCAGAAACAGCCAAAATCTGAATAGCCAAAATTGCTGCGTTTGCGGCACCGTTTACGGCAACGGTTGCAACAGGAATACCTGTTGGCATCATAACAGTTGCAAGTAGTGCGTCCATTCCGTCAAAGCAAGGACCCTTGCAAGGAATACCGATAACAGGTAGCGTTGTGTTTGCAGCAAGTACACCGCCTAAGTGTGCAGCCATACCGGCAGCAGCTATAATTACACCAAAACCGTTTTCCTTTGCATTTTTAGCAAAAGAAGTGGCTTCATCAGGAGTTCTGTGGGCTGACATAACATGAACCTCAAAGGGAACATCATAGTCCTTTAATTGTTTGATAGCTTTAGAAACAATAGGGAAATCGCTATCTGAACCCATAATAATTGCAACCTTTTTCATAATTATCGCCTTTCAAAACAAATTAAGGCTCGTGGTAAAATTATAGTCACCACGAGCCCACATAATTTTACTTTTTAATTATACTGAAAAACAAGATAAAATTCAATAGATATGGCACATTTTTTGACACAATCCACAATATAATCAAATTTTACTGTTCAGTATTCGCCTTAACATCAGTCAAAAGCTCTTTAACAGCAGTTGTAACAGATGCAAGAGGCTTCATTTCTGACGGGATAATAACCTTAGTAGCCTTACCGTCAGCAATCTTTTCGTATGCCTCATAGCTCTTTAGCTGGAGAACCTCATTAACTGGCTTTGCCTCATTCAGCATTTTAAGTGCGTCTGCCTGAGCCTTTTGAACAAGAAGAATTGCCTCTGCCTCACCCTGTGCTTCACGGATTTTTGATTCCTTAACAGCGTCAGCCTTTAGAATTGTTGACTCCTTAAGACCTTCCGCAACGAGAATCTGACTTCTCTTTTCACCCTCTGCATCAAGGATTCTTGCTCTTCTCTCACGCTCTGCCTTCATCTGCTTTTCCATAGCATCCTGAATTTCTCTTGGTGGGAGAATGTTTTTAAGCTCAACACGAATAACCTTGATACCCCAAGCGTCAGTTGCTTCGTCAAGAATAATTCTGATTTTGTCGTTGATGGTGTCACGAGATGTAAGTGTTGCGTCAAGCTCCAAGTCACCGATAATGTTACGAAGTGTTGTTGCTGTTAAGTTTTCAATAGCACTCAAAGGTCTTTCAACACCGTAGGTATATAGCTTTGGGTCAGTAATTTCAAAATAAACAACTGTATCAATCTGCATTGTAACATTATCCCTTGTGATAACAGGCTGTGGCGGAAAGTCAACAACCTGCTCTTTAAGAGAGAGTTTCTTTGCGATTCTGTCGATAAAAGGAACTTTAAGGTGAAAGCCTGTTTCCCATGTTGCCTTATATGCACCAAGTCGCTCAATAACATAGGCGTGTGCCTGTGGAACAATTTTGATGTTTCTTACAATAACGATAAGTACTACAATTACGATAATTGCAGCAATAATAAATCCAACTCCCGGCATAATTTACTCCTTTTCCTGTGAAACAATTAGTTTCACACCTTTAATTTCAATAATTTTTACCTTTTCTCCTGCGCTGATTACACTGTCGTCAGCACTTGCAGCCGACCAAATTGAGCCTTTAACATTGACCTGACCGGCACCAATGCTGTTGTCAATGTCCTTTACAACAACACCTGTCATACCAATGTATCTGTCTGAATTGGTAGGTTGCTTTTTCACCTTTGCAATCTTTTTCACAAATGGTCTTGTTGCAATAAGTGAAATAATTGAAACAGCAATGAAAATAACTACCTGAACCCAAACTAATTCAGGGATAAATATAGAAAATATTGCGGTAACAACAGCACCCAGGACAAACCAAATTGAAACAAGCTGATATGTTGTAGCTTCAAGGCATCCTGCAACTATTGCAATACCGAACCAAATATACGGCATTATTTCCATAACTATACCTCCTTTTGCCCATTATATCATAGTAAATAATTTAGGTCAACAAAGTACTACACATCTTGCAAAAATTGTGTTATAATACTTATAATAAATGAGGAGGTGACTCAAGTGATATTTGACGCTTTTGACGAGGGAATCAGTCCCGGCGGTATGAGAAGTAAAAATGAAATAAGAATTCTTATATGCTACATTATGAAATCACTGAAAAAACCAATGAACAGGGAAACTGTCCTTGAATCCTTGCAAAAGGACGGACTTGCAAACTACTTTGAAGCAAGTGCCTGTTTTGACGATTTGGTAAAAAATAAGAATATAGTAGCAACAGAGGATGGTAAATACACATTAAGTCCCGGCGGTAATATGATTGCAACCCAGCTTGAGGATAACCTTGCATTAACCGTTAAAGAAAAAGCAGTTCACTGTGCTTTAATGCTGATAGAACAGGAAAAGCTTGACAAGGAAAACCTTGTTGAGATTATTAAAAGTGAAAACGGATATAATGTAAAATGCACCATCTCCGGCGGAAATATGAATCTGTTTTCCTTTGAAATTTATGTTCCCGATTACAACCAGGCAAAGCTTGTTAAAAAGAATTTCCGGAAAAATCCTGAACTTATTTACAAGACTATGTTATCAGTATTAACAAAGCAAAAGGATTTAGTCGAGGAAACTCTTAGTGATATCAGCCTTTTGTCATAACAGGTTAAGAAATAACAGCAGAGTAATTCCCGGAAGTCCTCCACCAGCCGACACACCAACTGTAAATAGGCTTATAGGTATATTCACCCCTGTTAAGAATGTAGTCAAATTCACAATAACAAGGGCGGAAATCCCCATAAGCATACTTAAAAAAGCCTTGAACAAAGGCTTTTTATTTTTGCCGACTTTTTCAATAATAGTGAGGATAATCAAAATTGCAAAGAGCACTGCAACAGGCAAATAATCCATATTATCACCAGCAATAAAAAAATACCGACGGAACTTGTCCGTCGGTAAATTATATGCTTTAGTAAAATTTATATTACAAGAAATTTGCAATAATATCAAGTGCTAAAACAAATACGATAAAACCAAGTGCAAAGAACTTAGTCCATCTTGACAAAAATGCATCCCAACTTCTTGCCTTATTCTTTGAGAAGAATGAATCAGCCGCACCGGTGATAACACCAAGACCCTGCTGATGACCTTCCTGAAGAACAACAACTAAAATAATTAGTACGCAGAAAAGAATAAGTAATGCACCTAAGATAATCTGTAATGCTCCCATTTCTATTCACCTTTCATAAGATAATAAACAGTCGTTTTTTATATGTTAACACAAATAATTAAAAAATGCAAGTTCTATTTACACATTTTTTACAAAATAGTCAGCTGTTCGTTTCCGCTGTCTTCTTCCGTTAAGAATGCTCCAAGTGCCGGGAATGTTTTTGTTCTGTATCTTGTCGGTTTGCTGAACAAATCTTCGGGATAAATTTCCATAGATTCAAGGTACTGACCCTTTTTCATCCTCATTACAGCCACACCCTGAGTATTTTTGGATGTTTTAAGGTTAATTGCTCCTGTGTGGACAAGGAGTACTCTGCCACCGGAGGATTTTAGCATTACTTCCCTGTCCTCTTCAATAAAGATAACATCAGTAAGTGGTGACTTGTCGGAATAAGCGTTAACAAGCTTTTTTCTGTTTGTTTTTGTGTAGTAAGCCTCAAGTGGAACTTTTGCAATTTTGCCGTTTTCAAAGCCAAACACCAAAATACCCTTGTAGTCCTTAGTGACAATCATCTTAACAGGTACTTCGTTTTCATCCATTTGAAGCTTAGCGGCAATATATTCACCTAAAACACTTGCCTTGGTATCAGCAAAATCAGATGCCTTAGCTTTGTAAACCTGACATTGATTCGTAAAGAACAACAGTTCAGCGGAATTGGTTGACTCAAAGTGCTGAATCATCACATCTCCTTCCTTTAGCTTTTGTTCTCCACTCATTCTAAGGGACTGTGGTGTGATTTTCTTGAAGTATCCCTCTTTACTAAAGAATAGGTTTACAGGATAGTCAGGTACTTCTTCAACGAAGGACTCTTCACTCTCTGCAACATTGTGTAGTAGTATGGATTTTCTTGGCTTTCCGTACTTATCGGCAACATTTTTCAGCTCTTTCACAATGATAGTTTTTACTCTTTGTTTGCTATCCAAAATAGCCTGTAAGTCTGCTATTTCTTTCTCCAAGTTCTCAATATCCTCAATTCTTTTCAGGATATACTCCTTGTTTAGATGTCTTAACTTGATCTCCGCAACATATTCAGCCTGAATTTCATCAATTCCAAAGCCAATCATCAGGTTAGGTACAACCTCGGACTCTTCCTCTGTTTCCCTGACGATTTTAACAGCCTTGTCAATATCAAGAAGGATAGTCTTTAAACCCTTTAACAGGTGAAGCTTATCCTGCTTTTTCTTTAAGTCAAAGTATGTTCTTCTCCTGATACATTCAATACGGAATGCAATCCATTCGTTGAGAATTTCACGAACACCCATAACCTTTGGCACACCGGCAATAAGGATGTTAAAGTTACAGCTAAAGGTATCTTGCAGTGTAGTCAGCTTGAAAAGCTTTAGCATAAGCTTTTCAGGGTCAGTACCACGCTTTAAATCAATAGTAATTTTAAGTCCGTCAATACCAGTTTCGTCACGAATATCAGAAACTTCCTTAACCTTACCCTGTTTAACAAGGTCAATGATTTTTTCAATAATTACCTCACAGGAGGTTGACGGCGGAATAGAAAAAACATCAATACAGTTGTTCTTCTTGTCGTATTCATATTTTGCTCTAACCTTAACTCCGCCTCTGCCTGTTTCGTAAATTTTACGAATAGCCTCTTCATCATATACAATCTGACCGCCACCTATAAAGTCAGGTGCAGGCATAGTTGACATAATGTCGTGGTCTTTATCTCTAATTAGGGCTGCTGTTGTTTCACAAACTTCCTTTAGGTTAAATGAACAGATATTAGATGCCATACCAACGGCAATACCTGTGTTTGCGTTAACCAAAACAGATGGATAGCTTGCAGGCAAAAGTGACGGTTCTTTCATAGTGTTGTCGTAATTATCAACAAAATCTACTGTATCCTTGTCAATATCCCTGAAAAGCTCATTACAAATCGGGTCAAGCTTTGCCTCGGTATATCTTGAAGCCGCCCAAGCCATATCTCTGCTGTAAAACTTACCAAAGTTACCCTTTGAGTCGATATATGGGTGTAGCAGTGCCTCGTAACCCCTTGAAAGTCTTACCATTGTGTCGTAAATTGCAGAATCACCGTGAGGATTAAGCTTCATTGTAGCACCAACAATGTTTGCAGACTTTGTTCTGTTGCCTGTGAGAAGTCCCATCTTGTACATAGTGTAAAGGAGCTTTCTGTGTGACGGCTTAAACCCGTCAATCTCAGGAATTGCTCTCGACATAATTACGCTCATAGCGTAGGGCATATAGTTTTCTTCTATGGTAGAGGCAATTTTTTGCTCAATTACCTCTCCTGCCCCTTCAATAACACCGTTAATTTTACTCATTGGGGGTGTTTTTGCATCTTTCTTTTTTCTTGCCAAATTTCCTCACCTCCTTAACTCAAATCCAAGTTGTCAATGTATTCTGCACCGTGGTCAACAATATAATCCTTACGACCTTGAAGATTATCACCCAAAAGAACATCAAACATCTCTGCAGTTCTTCTTGCATCATCAGGAACAACCTTGATAAGTCGTCTTGTTGCCGGATTCATAGTTGTCAAATTCATCATTTCAGGCTCGTTTTCACCAAGACCTTTACTTCTCTGAACAGTGAATTTTTCATTGCCGATTTCGTTGATGTACTTTTCCTTTTCAGCCTCTGTATAAACAAAATACACCTGTTTTTTAGTTGTAATTTCATAAAGAGGAGATTCTGCAATATACACCTTTCCCGCCTCAATCAAAGAGGGAGTTAGGCGGTAAACCATTGTCAAAAGCAGTGTTCTAATCTGGAAACCGTCAACATCGGCATCAGTACAGAAAATTATCTTCTTCCACCTTAGCAAATTCATATCAAAGGTTGCAAGGTCTTTGTTTGCCTTTGACTTAACCTCTACCCCACAACCCAAAACCTTTAACAGGTCTGTGATGATGTCGCTTTTAAAAATCTTGTTAAGGTCAGCCTTTAGGCAGTTAAGTATTTTACCTCTGATAGGCATAATAGCCTGAAAATCAGGGTTTCTCGCCTGTTTACAGGCACCGAGAGCAGAGTCACCCTCCACTATAAACAGTTCCCTTTCGGAAACATCCTTACTTCTGCAATCGACAAACTTTGCAACACGGTTTGTCATATCCATATTGCTTGTTAGGTTTTTCTTGATTCTAACCCTTGTTTTTTCTGCGTCTTCCCTACTTCTTTTGTTAATAAGTACCTGATTACAAATTTTTTCCGCATCAAGTGGATTTTCTATAAAGTAAATCTCCAACTCATGACGCAAAAATTCCGTCATAGCGTCCTGAATACCTTTATTTGTAATAGCTTTTTTTGTCTGATTTTCGTAGGAAGTCATACTTGAAAAGCTGGAAATTACAATTACAAGACAATCCTCAACATCTTCAAATGTAATCTTCTTTTCATTCTTTGTATATTTGCTGTTTTCTTTCAGCCACTTGTCAATTTGATAAACAAAGGAATTTTTAACAGCCTTTTCAGGTGCACCGCCATATTCAAGCCAACTGGAATTATGGTAGTACTCGTGGAGTGATACCCTGTTTGAAAATCCAACTGCAATATTCATCTTGCACTTGTATTCAGGCTTGTCTTTTCTGTCCCTAACCTTTTGCTCGGAAAACCAGCTTTGAGTTGCAGACAATCCCTGTTCTCCCAAAACCTCGTTAACATAGTCTGTAATACCGTTTTCATACTTAAATTCGGTAGTTTCAAACTTTCCGTTAACCTGATTTTTAAAGACAAAATTCACACCGGCATTTACTATTGACTGTCTTTTTAGAACATCAAGAAAATAGTCAGCACTTACATTTATGTCGGTGAAAACCTCTAAATCAGGTTTCCACTTAATAATAGTACCTGTGTCCTTCTTATCATATTTTTCTTTCTTTAGTCCACCTACATTCTCGCCTTTTTCAAAATGCAGGGTGAACTTTTCACCGTCACGGCGGATGTTTACATCCATATATTCAGAAGAATACTGTGTGGAGCAAAGACCAAGACCGTTAAGTCCAAGAGAAAACTCATAGTTTTCTCCGTCATTATTGTTGTACTTACCTCCGGCATAAAGCTCGCAGAAAACAAGTTCCCAGTTGTATCTTTCTTCATTTTTGTTGTAGTCAACAGGAATACCTCTGCCGTGGTCCTCAACCTGTATGGAACCATCGGCAAATCTTGTTACAATAATCTCCTTTCCGTAACCCTCTCTTGCCTCGTCAATGGAGTTTGAAAGTATTTCAAAGACAGAATGGCAACAACCCTCTATTCCATCAGAACCAAAAATAACAGCAGGTCTTTTTCTGACTCTATCCGCACCTTTAAGTGAGGTTATGCTGTCATTACCGTAATTCTCTACCTTTTTCCTTGCCACTTAATCTTCTCCTTTTAATTTGTTTATCTTATCTCTTATATATGCGGCGTGTTCAAATTCAAGTAGCTTTGCCGCCGCTTTCATTTCCTTAGTAAGCTCTTCAATCAGTTTTTTCTTTTCGCCCTTAGTAAGCTTTCTGCTACTAAAGGATTTATCATTTTTATGGGTGCTGATTTCAAGAATTTCTGCAACCTTTTTCTTAATAGTCTTTGGCACAATACCGTGTTCCTCGTTATATTTAGACTGCTTTTCTCGTCTTCTTGCAGTTTCTCTGATGGCTGACTCCATAGACGGAGTAACGGTATCAGCATACATAATAACCTTACCGTTACTGTTTCGGGCGGCTCTGCCTATTGTCTGAATAAGACTTCTTTCAGAACGCAAGAAGCCCTCTTTGTCAGCGTCAAGAATTGCAACCAAGGAAACCTCCGGTATATCAAGACCTTCACGGAGCAGATTGATACCCACCAAAACATCAAATTCACCAAGTCGCAAATCCCTTACAATTTCCATTCTTTCAACAGTATCAATATCATGGTGCATATACCGTACCTTAATACCCATCTGCTCAAAGTAGTCAGTAAGGTCCTCTGCCATCCTTTTTGTGAGGGTGGTAACAAGAGTTCTCTCCTTTACAGCAACCCTTTCATTTATCTCAGAAATCAAGTCGTCCATCTGTCCCTCAGTTGGTTTAACCTCAATTTCGGGATCCAAAAGTCCTGTTGGACGAATGATTTGCTCTGTAATAACCTGACTGTTTTCCAGTTCCAAATCGCCTGGTGTTGCAGAAACAAAAACAACCTGATTGATTCTATCATAAAACTCATCAAAGTTTAAAGGTCTGTTGTCATATGCTGACGGCAGTCTAAAACCGTAATCAATTAGGCTTTTCTTTCTGGATAAATTACCGCCGAACATTCCCCTAACTTGAGGCAAAGTAACATGGCTTTCGTCAACAAAAAGGAGAAAATCATCAGGAAAATAATCAAGCAATGTAAAAGGAGCACTTCCTGTTTCTCTTCCTGACAAAATACTTGTATAGTTTTCAATGCCTGTGCAAAAGCCTATTTCTTGGAGCATTTCAATGTCATATCTTGTGCGTTGCTCAAGTCTTTGAGCCTCAAGGAGCTTTCCCTCACTTCTGAAATACTCCAGTCTTTCCTCAAGCTCTTTCTCAATTCTGTTAATTGCAACTTCCATTTTGTCAGCAGGAACAATATAGTGAGATGCAGGATATATAGCAGCGTGTTTAACAACAGCATTTAGTTCCCCTGTCATTGGATTTATTTCGGAAATTCTGTCAATCTCATCTCCAAAATATTCAACACGAATAATGTAGTCAGATGCAGCCGCAGGGAAAATCTCTATTGTGTCACCCTTCACCCTAAATTTATTACGGGTAAAGTTAATATCATTTCTTTCATACTGCAACTCAACTAATTTTAAAACAAGCTCGTCCATAGGTTTTTCCATACCCGGACGGAGTGAAATAACCATATTTCGGTAGTCAATAGGGTTACCTAAGCTGTATATACAGGAAACAGATGCAACAATAATAACATCTCGTCTTTCGGAAAGTGCAAGAGTTGCACTGTGCCTAAGTTTATCTATTTCGTCATTAATACTGCTGTCCTTTTCAATATATGTGTCAGTTGAGGCAACATAAGCCTCAGGCTGATAATAGTCGTAATAGGAAACAAAGTACTCAACAGCATTATCAGGAAAAAATTCCTTAAACTCAGAACAAAGCTGAGCCGCCAAAGTTTTGTTATGAGCAAGTACAAGAGTAGGCTTGTTAACCTTTTCAATAACATTCGCCATTGTAAAGGTTTTACCTGAGCCTGTAACACCCAAAAGTGTCTGCTCCTTATTACCACTTTTGATGCTGCCAACTAAATCATCAATAGCCTGTGGCTGGTCGCCTGTGGGTTTGTATTCAGATTTTAATTTGAAATCCATAAAAATTAATCCTCCGAATAAAAAAGTCTCCCAAGAATTTCACTCTGTTCCAAGGAAACATAGTCCCCATCAGCAACAATGATATGATCGTTTAATCTGCACCCAATCAAATCAAGGGTAGAAATCAGTTTTCTGGTAACGATAATATCATTTTTAGATGGAACAGCCGAGCCACTTGGATGATTATGAGCGATAATTGCTGAGTATGCATTATACCTCATACACAGCTCGACAATCTTACGGATGGGAACCTCGGAACCGGTAAAAGAACCCTTTGAAACACAACCGCAGTACAGTTCTTTTCCTTTTGAATCTAAGAGAAGTAAATAAACTTCTTCGGTGTCTTTTCCGATGAATTTTGTAACAAGATATTCACCAATATGCTCAAAATCAATAATCTTATCAGTATTATAATGCTTATCATTGATATATATTCGTGAAAATTCAGGAATCATCTTAAAGAGTATTGCAACATGCTCACTGACACCACTTTCAACCAAGTTGTTGACAGAAGCATCACATATAGCAGAAAAAGAGCCAAACTGATCAAGAAGCCTATGAGCCAAAGCATTGGTGTCCTTACGAGGACAAGCATAGTAAAGGAGCATTTCAAGCTGTTCATGAGGCTCAAATATCTCCATACTACCCGCATCCAAGAACTTCTTTTTCATCCTTGCACGATGATTTTTGTGCACATTCTTATTATCCATCAGAATCACCATAAATTAATTCGAAATATTAACACTATTTTTCAAATTACAATGTTACCACAACATCTTGTGTCAGGTCAACGAAAATTACACATCTGTAATTTTCTGCACAAAAAATAACCGCCAAAGCAATAAGCTCAGGCGGTATATTCTTATAGTCTCTTATAACACTATCCCCATACCGGTAATATCATTGATTCTAATAGTACCAACAAGTTTACCGTCATCGACAACGGGTAATGCGGAAATATTTTTATCATTCATAATTTTCAGTGCTTCAATCGCCATAATATCTGATGTAGTAGTTTTAGGATTATTAATCATCAACTCATCAATTGTGATATTATAAACATCAATACTATTTGCAAGTGCACGCCTTAGGTCGCCGTCAGTAAAGACACCTACAAGCTTGTCACCGTCAACAACATTTACAATACCAAGTGCCTTATTGCTCATCTCAACAATAGCATCTTTAAGGCTTGTACCAACCTTTACAACAGAATTTTTATCATCAGACTTCATCAAATCAGCAACCTTAGTAACTAACTTTTTACCAAGGGAACCTGCAGGATGAAAAAGAGCGAAATTCTTTTCATTAAATCCGTATATTCTTGAAGCGCAAACAGCAAGAGCATCGCCAAAAGCAAGGGCAACAGTTGTACTTGATGTTGGTGCTAAATTCATTGCACAAGCCTCTTTGAACGGTGGGAAAACAAATGAATAATCGCTATTCTTAATAAGGGTTGAACTTTCATTTCCTGAAATACCAACAAGCTTTGCACCAATAAGTTTTACATTGGGAATAAGTCTTGTTACTTCCTCACTTTCACCACTAAAGCTGATAGCGATAACCACATCATTATCACGAAGCATACCTAAATCGCCATGCTGAGCTTCTGCCGGATGCAAGAAAAATGATGGTGTTCCAAGGCTTGACATAGTAGCAGCAATTTTTGTACCAATATGACCAGGTTTACCCATACCAGTAATAACAACCTTACCTGTGCAGTCACAAATCAATTTAACTATTTCAACAAATCTTTCATCAAGGGCATTTTTAACAATTTCCATTGCCTGAATTTCCACATCAAACAGTTTTTTACCATCTTCAAGAATATCTATATTAGCCATATCAGTTTACCGCCTCATATACCTTCACTAACTTACCCAGTAACGTGTCCATTTCAGAAAGAATAACTTGATTAGGACCGTCAGACCAAGCACTATCCGGGTTTGGATGGGTTTCCATAAACAAGCCATCTACACCAACAGCTATTGCTGCTTTCGCAAGATATTCCACATATTCACGATTACCGCCAGTACAATTACCCTTACCGCCGGGTTTCTGAACACTGTGAGTTGCATCAAAAATAACAGGATAACCAAACTTTTCCATTTCAACCAGTCCGGTCATATCAACAACAAGGTTGTTATATCCAAAACTTGTACCTCTCTCGCAGAGCATTACATTGTCATTACCACTTGCAACAACTTTTTCAACACAGTTCTTCATATCCCATGGAGCAAGAAATTGTGCCTTTTTAATGTTAATACACTTATCGGTTTTTGCAGCAGCAACAAGTAAGTCTGTCTGTCTGCACAGGAAAGCAGGTATCTGAACAATATCACATACCTTACCAACAGGCTCAGCCTGCCACGGTTCATGTATATCAGTAGCAACAGGAAGTCCAAGCTCATCTCTAACTTTTTGTAAAATTCTCAGACCTTCCTCTATGCCTGGACCTCTTTTTCCATTGATAGAAGTTCTGTTAGCCTTATCAAAAGAGGCCTTAAAAGTATAATCAATACCGTATTTAGTGGTAATTTCTTTCATATGCTTAGCAATTTCCATTACCATTTCTTCGGACTCAATAACACATGGTCCTGCTATTAACTTAAACATAAGTCTATCCTTTCGAAAACAAATTTGATACTTTTTTCTCTATTTTATAATAAAAATTACCCAGAAACCTACAAAGCCATTCCGAAATTAAATTAATCTTAATCAGTTTTAAGAATTGTTTTATTAATAATCCAATTATCGTACAAGAAATATAAATGCAAATTGAATATAAAATAACCATACTTATCATAACAAAAATGTTTGAATTTGCATATTCAATTAGCATATCTTTTTGTATGTATTTAAACACTAATGGGTGGACACTAAGCACATACACAGAAAATGACACAGATGCTATTTTTATCCCAATTTTTCCTATTTTTATATTTTCGTTATTGGCAAATAACGAAAATATAGATAGTGAACCTATAAAAATAAAGGGTGAATTATATACTTTTAAATTTAAAACCGAAATATTATAATAATTGTCAGATATAAATTCTATAGCAATATATCCTACATAATTAATAATTGAAAATATAAAAA
>JBJEOZ010000193.1:0-4501 GCA_051880975.1 Ruminococcus sp. | reverse complement strand
TTTTTACTTTTAGTGTGCAAATTGAGTACGGCGACACTGTGTCGGACTATGTTGCACCTATGAGCAACACAGACAACCTTGCTTATGAGGATGTTACAAACATTGTAGGTGACGGCGAAATCACAGTTGAGTATGTGCCAAGTCTTAAAAAAGCCATATAAAGTTAAATGATATTTTCTGAAAATATAAAACTCAAATAATCAAAAAGACTCACCGTTTGGTGGGTCTTTGTCATTTTGTGTGTAAATCCTTTTGTAAATGATAAGGTGTATAGGCAAAATGATTATTTCCTTTAAATTAAACAGTGTATTATAGCATTTTTAATATTATTATATAAATGTATTAAAAATTTTTTGTTTTTCATTATATTTGAATATGTAAAATGAAAGTGGTATAATTAAGTTCATAAGAAGTAGTAAAAAAGGTATTAGATAAGGAAGTAATTTTAATGGATAGGAATGCCGAAAGGGAAAAGCTTCTCCACTATGCCATAAGCTCTGTGGGTGGTTTTTTGGGAGCATATGCAATATTCAATTACTGCGACTTCTTTGGAAATGCACAGACGGCAAATTTAATTCATATAGTGTGCAAGATTTTCAGTGCGGATTATACGGGACTATTATTCCTTGTAATTGCACTCATCACATATATGTTGGGAAATGTGTTCTGCGTTATTGCCGAAAAATTTATCAAATACGATTTACAGGCAATAAGTCTGGTGCTTACAAGCTGTGCAGTAATAATAATCGGGATTTTCCCAAGTATTTCAAACAGCTACATAGCAATTTTGCCTATACTTTTTGTTATGCCGGTTCAATGGAATGCATACAGGACAGCGGGTGGCTATGTAAGTGCAACGGTCTTTTCAACAAATAATCTTCGAGTTGCAGTAATGTCCCTGACAAGGTACATCATTGACAAAGACCCTAAGCAAGGTGACCGAGCAAAATTCTATTGGTTTACGCTGTTCGGTTTCCACGCCGGTGTTGCGGTTTCCTGTGTTGCAAGTGTATTTTTAGGTACAAAAAGCATTTGGTTCTGCTTTGTTCCCATTTTGATTTCAACTGCTATGTATATGCACCTTAATGAATTGGGCATAAGGCGACTTGCAAATAAACTGAATTTTGGCACTGTTAAGTGATTAGTTAAATAAATGAAAAAGGGGCTGTCAATAAGGCAGTCCCTTGTTTTTATCCGAATAGTATTTTTTCATTTAGAGAATAAGAAAATGCATTCATCTTCATATCATTGTCCAAGTTTGCGGTGAATGTGCCGTTATCAAAAAGGTATTGCATCATTTTTCCAAAATCAACATCCCTTAAATCAATGTTTGGCTTTCCTATCTTTCCCATAATGTCTTTGTCTGTATCGTTATATGCAACCTTTGAGGGTAGGGAATAGGTGTGGTCATATTCTTCTGCACTGCCGGAGGAAATAAAGTAAATGGTGCAATCCTTTACCTTTTTGTCCTTGTCACCTAAATTTACAGCGGAAACAGTAAAAATCTTTTTGCTTTTGGTTTCCATATTCACACTGACATTCTTCAGGCTGTTAATATCCTTGCTTGGTGCAAGTGTTTCTTCCAAGGCGGGTTTGTAGTCACTTGTTGGTGTGAATCCCATTTTTTCAAGGTCGCTAAAGCTTAGCTTGTCTGTAAGGGAGATAACCTTATTGTCAAGCATAACCTCCATATCACCAATGCTTTTTGAAAGCTTTGGTGTTTTTTCTTTGTTGCTGTCAGAGTCACAGCCACACAGCAAGGTCAAAATAATGAGTAAAATCGGGATTAGCTTTTTCATAATATCATTCCTTTGTCTTTATGATACTATTTTACTTCTTTAGGTAGATATAGTCAACTAAAAATAAAACCTCCGACAGAATTTTGTCGGAGGCTTATTGTCAAAAATTATACTTTCTTATGCACCCTTTTTAACTGACTCAAAGGTTTCAACGATTTCCTTGTCAGGCTGTTTGGTGATAAGGCTGACAATGATTGTCACTGCAAGACCTGTGATAAATGCAGGGAGCAATTCGTAGATGTTCAAGAATGCAAGTGACTGGTTTGTTACACCGATTGGTGCGATGATGTACTTCCAAATGAATACCATCCCGCCACCGGCAACCATACCGCTTAGTGCGCCGAACTTGTTGGTGCGTTTCCAGAACAAAGCACAAAGCATAATCGGTCCGAAGGATGCGCCAAAACCTGCCCATGCAAAGGAAACAATGTTAAATACAGAGGAGTTAGGATCCCAAGCAAGAATAACTGCAACTGCGGAGATTACAATAAGTGTTACCCTTGCAATTACCATAGCCATACTCTTTGAAGTTTTAATCTTGAACAAACCGCCGATGATGTTTTCGGAAACACCGGAGGACGCTGTGAGGAGCTGACTGTCGGCTGTACTCATTGTTGAGGCAAGAATACCTGCAAGGATTACACCGGCAATAAGTGCGAAAACAGCACCGTTTTCAGCAAGCAAGCTTGAAATACTGATGATGATTGTTTCGCTGTCTGCAAGGCTTTCCATTGCACCGCTTTTTGTCATTGCAAGTCCTACAAAGCCGATAAATACTGCAACTGCAAGGGAGATTACAACCCAAACTGTTGCAACTCTTCTTGATGTCTTTAACTGCTTGCTGTCCTTGATAGCCATAAATCTAAGGAGTATATGAGGCATACCAAAGTAGCCAAGTCCCCAAGCCAGAAGTGAGCAGATAGACAAAAAGCTGAAAGGCTGTGCTGTGCTTTCACCGGGAACATATGAGCTTGTAAGGCTGAGGTAGCCGGGAAGAGATGATGCATTGTCAATAACATTTGCAAAACCGCCGGCAGAGTAAACGCCAAAGCCAACGATTATCAGCAGGGCAATAGTCATAATAATGCTCTGCATAAAGTCGGTTGTAGATGCCGCAAGGAAACCGCCGATTGTGGTGTAGCCAACAATTACAATAGCGGAGATAACCATAGCAAGGTGATAGTCAATGCCGAAAATTGTGCCGAACAGCTTACCGCAAGCCGCAAAGCCTGATGCTGTGTAAGGAACAAAGAAAACAATGATGATTACAGCGGAGATAGCCATAATGATTTTTTTGTTTTCCCCAAAACGCTTTGAGAAAAATTCCGGAATTGTGATAGCGTCAATTTTCTGACTGTAATTTCTAAGTCTTTTTGAAACGATAAGCCAGTTAAGGTATGTACCCACCGCAAGACCAAGTGCTGTCCAAACAGCCTCACTTGCACCGCTAAGGTAGGCAACACCGGGAAGTCCCATCAAAAGCCAAGAACTCATATCCGAAGCCTCGGCGCTCATTGCAGTAACAAGTGGACCCAGCTTTCGTCCGCCAAGATAGAAGTCGTCAACTGTGTTGTTTTGTTTTGAGCATACAATACCTATAATAAGCACCAAAGCAAGATAAGCCGCAATGGATATAAGTATGTACATATTCGTTGTACTCATAAAAACCCTCCAAAATAATATTCTTTACCATTTTACTATATTAAAGGGAATAAGTCAAATAAACATTGATTTTAAGTGATTTTGACGAATTATCGTTAATGTTGGTGAAACAAAGGCTCCCTCGGATGAGGGGGCTGTCGGCTCTGACGACTGGGGGAGTGAAAAAGTAGTCAATACATCTTATTTTGTCTTTAGATAACAAAGTGTAAGTCAGAACAATAAATTCAACTAACCTCTAAAGACAAAAAGAGCAAAAGAGAACACTTTTTCCCTCCTTCCACCGCAAGCGGTCCCCCTCCCTCGTCTGAGGGAGGCTGTTTGTAACTCAAAGTGCCTACTCCTATTGTAATTACCTTAAAGACTAAGCTCCATTACATAGTCGTCCATAATGTAGCCTTTTCCGATGTCAAACTCTGCACTTTTTATAACCTGAAAACCGTGGTGCTTATAAACATCAATGGTGTGGGTGTTGTATTTGTTAACGGTTAGGTAGATTTTAGCAAGACCTTTTTTAGCGGTTTGCTCCTTTACAAAATTCATCATTTTACTTGCATACCCCTTGCCACGGTGATTTTTAGCAAGGTACAGCTTGCTTAAAAACAGCTTTTCCTTTTCAGGGTGAATTGCAATAAAGCCGATATTTTCTTCACCCTGTTTAACAAAGTAAAATTCGTACCCATCATTAATAGAATCTGTCATAGCCTTTTTGCTGAAGAACATATCCACCATATAGTCGATTTGTTCCTTTTCCAAAATGCAAGGGAAGTATTCGTGCCAAATTTCACTTGCCAAAGCAGAAAAATCCCGGATTTCACTATCACTTTCCACTAACTTGTAAATTAACTCCTGTTCCATAATTTCACCCCATATTGATTTATAAACTTATTTGCTTAAAACTGCCCAAAGGGCAATATCACGCAGAATAAACTGCATATCACTGCGAAGCAATATAACTCGCCGAAAGGCGAATAAAAATAGCAAGATGTTTAGTGATATTCTGCCTAAGGCAGAGTGATATTTTCACTATGTGAAAGTTATAT
>JBJEOZ010000192.1:0-20952 GCA_051880975.1 Ruminococcus sp. | reverse complement strand
ATCTCATTAACCTTCTCTTGCAGAGTACCTGCCTTTGCATAAACCAAAGCATCAACCATACGGAAGTTGTGATTAATAATTAAATCATTATCAAAGCCCAGAATATAGCTTATAGCGATTCTGTAAATTATTTCTGTCGGGGCAAGACCGTACACTTGTTTTTCAAAAATATGGGTCAGTCTTTCTTTATCATCAGGAAATAGCTTTTTCATATTTTCGCTTTGGTATAGTCGCTTAACGATTTCTGTAATATACATTCCGGACTTCATATACGGGTCTATAAATGTGTGTTTAGGGTTATCAAAGCAGTTGGGATTCTCTTTTTCCAACTCATCAACCATTTTCTTTACTACCCATTTAGGTGTGAAGATTTGATTAGTCTTTTGAGGTGGAATATAGTCAAATATGTCTTCTGTGTTAGACTCATCAAAGTAGTTTGCCAATCGTTTCCTTAAGCTCATAAATTCTTTAACGGAGTCATTAAAGACAATAGGGTCAAAAAGGTTTCCATTGAAATGTTCGATTTTTCCGCTTTCAGGATTTGTGTAATCCCCTCCATCACGCAAAAATCTGAATTGCTCAAGTGTAATACTTGTAACCTCAATAAATACTTCATCTGGGATAATTTGGTCAAAGTTTTCAAGTGTTACTTCATTATCTCCATAAGCCATCAGGAAAGACGGAATAGTCCTTGAGAATCCCCTCAAATGATCCTTTATTCCGCCTTCAAGGTCTTTCTTTTCTCGTTCTTTTTCTTCTGTTTCGATGGTGCGTACAACATCCTGTCCTAATTGTTCGACAAAATCGTCCGCCTGTTCAGAAAGAGCTTGTTTAAATTTGTCCTGAATTTCTTTTACTTTTTCCTTGTACTCTTGACGAATTTTCTCCTTATTTTCTTTAGGAGATTCCTCTAATTTTTCGTTATACTCTTTTTCGAGTTCTTTGGTTTTTATAGAAAAATCACCATAGGCAGCATTAATCTTTTTATCGGATTCAATTTCGATTTTCTTTTCAAGTCTTTTCTGACTTGATTTAGACAGGTTTTCGCCGTAGTGTTCTTTTGCAGAATTTATTAGTGGCTCAGTAACTTGCTTTTTGAAAATCTTTTTTAAATCTTCTAACGGGTCTTTTTTGTTGCCCTTTTCTAATTCTATATTATCAATACTGTCATTAAGGGACTCGGTAATATCATAAATTTTGTCACCGAAAACTTCTGTTGCAGTACCTATAACAAAATTATCGTCAATATTGACATTTCCGTTATCATCTAATGACAAATCATCTCCTATATCAGTAGTAATATTTAAGTTTGAATTGGGTTCAGCTACAGGAGTAAAGTTTTTAATAATATCAATTACTTCCTGTGGTGCACGGAACACATTTGATATATTTTGGAACAGGAAGTCACTCATAAAGCCTCTGCGAACAACCTCTTTAGATCTTATTTTTCTTGGTATTGACAGTACTTTTTCAGCATCAAGTTCTATCATTTTTCCTGTTTCATCTTCTCCAATTACAGGGAAGAAATTTAAAAGTGTTCTAACATTGTTCTTGTGAGTGTCTGCATCTCCTCTTCCGTCAGAAGTTTCAGCAGATAAATCATTAGCAAATTGTTCGTATATTACAAGTGTTCTGGCAGGGTCAAAATCAAATACATAGGCATTCTTTTTTCTGAAAAAATCTGAACCATTACTGAACATACAAGGGTTTTGCGACCTAAAAGCTGTCTGCATATACAGGGCAGGGCTTTTGACATTGCTAAGCATTAAAACAGCAGTCCACTCAGGTATTGTTACACCGGTAGTTAATTGACCTACTGACAAAGTTATGGTTTTATCATATTTTTTAATAGCGTCCACAACCTTGTTGTAGGCTTTTTTGTTTTCTTCGTCCTCACTTAATTTACCATCACCGGCTGCCAAAATAATATCATAATTTTTAAAGACAGGATGTGTATTTAATTTTTTTGCTAATACTTTTGCGCTGTCAACACGATTAAGTAACCAGAAAGTGTGTTTAAGTTCGTGTCTTAATTCATCAGTTGAAAATGGGAATTTTTCCTGAGTTGTAAGTGCATCCAAAAATCTGTCAACAGAACTTTCGTGTAAAAATCTTCCGCTTTCATTTGTTGCAAAGAACTCATTAAGGTCAAAAGCATATTCAACGGTTTTTCCCTCTAACTCTTTTCCTTTTGATAATTCCTCCTTGATTATCTCTGACATCTGATATGTAAAAAGGTTTAGTTGCGGCAAATTAGCATAGGGGTTTTGTTCGGTGCTGTTCCATTCACGCTTTTTGTTTTGTTCATCAGCATATGTGTAGTTGAAAATTGCATCCTGTGGAAATTTATCGTTAGCCAGTGCTTTGAAAGGAGTGCCCGATAAATGCAAGGTGTTATTGCGTGTAATTTGATTAAAAGCAATGTCGGTCTTGCTTGTGTCTATGCCCTCGTGTGCCTCATCGATAACAAGCAAATCCCAATGCATATCCTTAATATGCTTCAGCTTATCATAATTCCCACCAAAATAAATTGAACCTTTTAAATCCTGTAAACTTAAGAATTCTATACAGCGTTTTTTGTTTTCAATTTTGCTTTGATTACGATTATATGTAAGATATTCATCACGATTTATTACATATGGTTTACCTTTTAGGGATTCCGTACTACTTACAAACAGATAACCGGATTCACTGCCCATAAATTTTATGTAGTCCTCATACCAAGAATTTGCAATAGCAGGACGGTTAGTAACTATCAAAACACTACGAGCATTTATGACTTTACACAAATCATATACAGAAAGTGTTTTGCCAAAACGAGGTTTAGCATTCCAAAGGAATTCTCCTTTTTCGTGAGTTTCAAAATAGTTTTTAGTCATTTGAACAGCTTCGCTTTGTTCGGAACGCAGTTCATATGGCAGAACGGCGTCATTTTGTTCTAAAATTCCTCTGTTCTCTTTAAAGTCATAAAACATATGCTTAGACTTTCTTTTATCAATATGAAACCATTCAGTTTTCTTTTTGTTTTCAATATTGTTTTTTATTAAATACGCATGGAAATCCTTGTCGGTAAACCTTTCGCCACTTCCGTCTTCAAAAACAGCATTTCCTCGCCATTCCTCTATGTATTCAACATCAGCAGTATGGGTTTGTTGTTTTAATCTTTTTTCAACCTCTTGTTCGGTATAACCGATTTTCAGCCACCCGTTGTGTCTGGCAATTTCAGGAGTTGAGTAAGCATAAATCATAGGGATAACCTGTTTAGTGGTATTAATTCTAATTGCGTTACTCATCAACTCATCTCCTTAACATTCTTTTCAATAAACTCTATTTCAGTTTCATCAAGTCCATATTTTTTGTAGAGTTGTAAATCTATTTCGTGTATTGACTTCGACCAGTCAATGTCGGAATTTTCGGTGAAGTCTTGTAGGGGAACGTATTTCCATACTGATTTTTTATTATCTTGAGTTACTTTCAAGACACCGAGCATAGCTCTTGTAAACTTACATTTCAAATATTTCAAAACTGATTCAGCTTCATATTTTGTTTTGAATGCACCAAGACTAATGAATGTCTGTGTATGTCTTAACCCTGGACCACCAACTAATGGATCTGATAATACTTCTCCGAATGTACCGCTACCATTTGCTTTTGGCAAAAATACTTTATATGCATTCATATTATCATGTTTAGAAATATAATCAGCTTTCACATAATAGCATACTCGATTATTATCTTTTCTACCTAACAATTGGACATATGCACCATCATTTCTTGCTTTATCAAAAAATACTATCCCATATAATTTTTCAAAAATATTTGATGTCAGATCATAATCATGACCTTTGCTAATCAATGGAACTGCTTTTCCTCTAAACATAAATATCATATCTCTAATTTCAGGATGTTCCACATATAGATTATTAGTAAAACGATAACTTTCAGGTGCATATACTAAATTACTAAACGATTTAAAATTCTGAGTACGTAACTTTCTAATAATAGTATTTAATTCAGTAAATGCGGAGAATGTATCAATAGCACCAAATTCTTTATTGGTATCTCTATATGTTACAACAACACCGCCTTTAATATCGGTATTAGAAAATACTTTTGAACTATCTTGTTCATAAAATGACACTCTTAAATGTTCATCAGAAAGCATCTTTTTATTCCATGCTTTTGGAGTCTTACCAGCATTAAAAAGAAATCTTGCTGGAGTGATTAATTCCACCTTATATGCAATCTCATATGTAGCATCCATAAAACTGTTATAAACTGGTTTATCCGAGGTTGATTCTTGTGTTTCTTGATAAGGCGGATTTCCGATTGCAAAATCAAATTTCATTTTTCTTTTCACTCCTTTTAAATCTGAATAATATAGTGAACGGTCAGCTCTCCAATTGTATAATTTGCATTCATATTTTTTGATTTCAGCATTGGTAGTATTTGTGAATTCCCCAAAACGCAGTTGTTCATTAACCTTGTTCGGTGCACCGTTTGGTACAGTACCTTTCAGTCCGTCCATCTGCCACAAATTCCAGCTGATTATATTTGCAATCTTTCTTAATTGCGATTTGCAAGGTTGTTCTTTCCAACGATATTCGTAATATTCGTAAAAGGACAAAAGCATATTAATTCTCGCAATTAACAGGTTGTCCCCCTGATATTCATATCCGTAACAACTTTGAAATGCTCTGATAACCCACTTGTACCATTCTTCTCTATTTGTTGTGTTTTCATTAATTACACGCAATTTTCTGTCAAGTATTCCTATGCGGTTTTCTATGGGAATAATCTGACCATCCGACATATCGTATCTGGAGCAAAGATATGGAGCTTCACCACAGGTGATTTCAAGTATCCTTTGATCAACATATTTTTTCCAAGTTCTTTTACCTTTGAAAATTATTTTATTGTGATTGGTTTCCCAGCTATTTTTTGTTGCAGTGTTAAAGGTATTTGTGGTTTCGAACCATTGCTCATCACAGAAATTATTCATTTTATTACATATCCATGCCGGTGTGAATACTTCTGCCTTAGCTTTTGTTCTCTGTTGTTGCTGTTCAATATTTTTCTGTACTCGTGGCTCAACTATCCATTTGTTTATTCCGCTTATCAGATGTATCTGTATAGGACTATTGTCAGAATATTCATAACCTGATTGTTTGTAAGAGTTAGTAGCCCATACAATATTTTGTTTTGTTGCCTTGTCCTTCAATAAGATTTCCTTAGTTACACTAACAGGATAAGACTCAAAATCTATTAACTGTATCATGTGATTTCATCCTTTATTTGTGATGAATATTAGATGTTTTTTCGTAGATATTAGTTAATGGAAAATATACATTGTGAAAATCTTATTCGCAGAATTTATACAACTGATAACAAAAGAGAAAAAAGCCAGTATCCATCGGAAGTTCCGAAGAGTACTGACCAATTTTTTGACCACAAATAGCTAAATGGCAATATTGAGTTTTAGTTTATCCATATTATTTTGCTTTAGTTCAAAAGAACTATGAACATACCTTTGAAGTGTGGTAGATACTGTACTGTGACCAAGTATCTCTGATAGAGTTTTTATGTCAAATCCAATTTCAACGCATCTTGTTGCGAAGGTGTGCCTCATGGTATGAAAATGAACATTTTCCAGATTACACGCAGAGGCTATTTCTCTAAATTTCTTCTGCATTAATCTTGGTTCAATATATTTGTTATTTCTTTGGTGAATAACATAACCTTTAGATGTTCTGTGTTGTTCAATAATATCATTAATTACTTTTGGAATAGGAATTATTCTATTAGACTTCTCTGACTTTGGTGTAGTTATCATAATAATGCTCTTTCCCTCTTCGCCTTTAATTCTCTGCATAGTTTTTGTGATATGAATTTTACCATCCTTAATATCACACCACTCTAATGCACATAATTCACCAATACGAATACCGGTAAATAATGATAATAGTATTCCAAAACAATATAAATCATCAGAGTGAATAGCATAATCAATTAATGTTTGTTCTTCAACCTTAGAAAGAACACGCATCTCTTTGATTTCATTTTTTAGAGTTATAATTTTGGGGCACTTAATACTGTACTCTTCCTCGGCATATGCAAGTCCCATTCCAAGAACAATAAGTATGTTATTGATAGTTGAGACAGCAAGATTCTTTTGTATCAGCTTATCTGTAAAAACAGAAATATTAGCTCTGGTAATTAATTTTACGGATAAATTTCCCATTTCAGGAATAATATGATTGTTTATAATACCTTCGTATTTAACAAATGTGGAATGCCTTATATTGTGTTTAACCACAGACAACCACTCAAACATAACTGCTCTTAATGTTCCATACTGATTAATATTAATAACTTGTGGCGTCAATATATGTTGCTGTTGTTTTGCTTTTACCTCTGCATAAGTTTTGGCGTAAACTGAACCATATTTTTTCTTTCCGTCAATAGTAATTTCTTTTACATATCTCGCTTCCCACCTACCATCATTTCTTTTGTAAATACTTTCTCCTCGTCTTGGCATACAAACAATTCCTTTCTATGTTGGTATGTAATAATTTTACCAGACGATATATGTGACCATAAATAAAGAAAGAAATAACATAATAATTATAATCAGTGTACCATTTTCGGTACAGCATAATCAAAATATTATAATTAAATTGATTGAAACTATAGTAATTTTGTGATAAAATAATAACATAGTTTGTTAGATGTTAGTTTATTTTGTCGTTCGCAGAAGTATAAATTCTGCGAATTTTTATTTGTACTCTAATGTATCGTTATTATATTGTTTTATGTTATAACTAGGTAGACTCATTCTCAATTATGATACAGACTATGATTACCTAAAAAGATGATTTATAGGAATGTATGAAAGTAGGATAATTATAGTAAATGGGAGATAGGGGAGTGTTTTATATCTTTTTATGGTGCAAACTTGGTGCAGTTTGGTGCAAATAATGGGGGAAAATGGTGCAGTTTGAAGGATATTTGGAAATATACTGAACATGCTTGAAAACTAAAGAATGGCTTTCCAATGCGGTTTTTCGAGCATAAAAAAGGGTACAAGTATATTCAAACTTGTACCCCTGTGTCAACAGATTATGAAAAAAATGTTAGTTCTGACGCGAGTGCTAAACATAAAAAAAGAAGAATACCCCGAACGCGATCTGCGTGTCGAGGCACTCGACTGGTGCAGGTAACATACTAAGATATAAATTAACTGCATACCTCGCTTTATAGTAACTTGTTTATTGGAAGGGTATCATCAACGCTCTCCCTAAAAACAGTCCACAGGACTGTTTTCTTAACGGTCGCCTTCAAGTCCTGTTACCTGCTTGTTGGTATAAAATAAAAACAAGGCATCCCCAATGGATACCTTGTTTTTTTGGTGCAGGTAACAGGACTTGAACCTGCATGAAATTGCTTTCACATGGACCTGAACCATGCGCGTCTGCCAATTCCGCCATACCTGCTTATTTTGTTTTCCCAAAATTTTACTCGGTGGGGTGCCGAGGTGGGGCTTACTTTCAGTTTAAACTTACTATTCAGCCTTATCCACATATATCTTAACAGAAAAATCTGCTAAAATCAACTCAACATCTTCTCTATTATACCACTAAAATTCGTCTTGTGCAATAGTAAAAAGCTCACAAATTCCGTTTAGGCATAAATTATTTTGAATTTCGCCACATTCACAGCTTTTTGTTCTGCATAAATAGTTGTCGCATCCGGCACAAACCTCGTCAATGGCGTTGTTAAGGCTGGTTTTATAGTCATCCTTAGTCATTACGGACACTTCAGCCTCCTCAACAAAGTCGATTCTCTGAATGTTAACATATGTTTCTTTGGTGTATTCGTCAATAAAGAAAGGGGGTACTATTCTTTCGTCGGACAGTCTTGTTAGTTTTACAAAGGTGTTGTAATTTTCTCTTAGGTAATCACCAAATTCTTCAAAACTGTTTACACCTTGGGGGTAATAAAAATATTCGCCGTCAATAAAGAGGACTTTCATCACTTTTCACCTTTTTTCTTGTTTTTGTTTAGCTTTCTTTGCCTCTTGTTTTTTCATCTTTTCCTCGGCGTCCTTAGCCTTTTGAGCCTCGTAAACCTCTATTGTTTCGCTTGTTGGACCGTCGTGTATCAGCTTACCTTTTCTCAAATAAATAGCCCTGTCGCAGATTTCCTGAACAGATGGGGTGGAGTGGCTTACATAAAGAACTGTTACGCCTTGGGCGATAATTTCCTTAATTTTACTTTTACATTTCTTTTTAAAGGCATTGTCGCCAACAGCCAAAGCCTCGTCAACAACGAGAATGTCAGGCTCAATATTAACATTTATTGCAAAGCCTAAACGCATTTTCATACCGGAGCTGTATGTTCTTACAGGCTGGTCAATGTAGTCGCCAAGCTGTGCAAAGTCAACTATGTTTTCCTCAATTTCCTTTATATATTCATCCTCAAGACCGAGAATATATCCCTTTAGGTAGATGTTTTCTCTGCCTGTCATTTCAAGTGAAAAACCTGCTGTAAGCTCAAGGAGTGCTGCAACCTTGCCGTCAACCTCTACTTCCCCTGATGTGGGGAATGTAACCCCTGTAATCATTTTAAGAAGTGTACTTTTACCTGCACCGTTATCGCCTAAAATGCCAACGGATTCACCCTTCTTTATCTCAAAGGAAACATCATTAAGAGCTTGGTGAATTTTAGGGTTTTTAGGCTTAATAAAGAGTGCCTTAAATCTTGCTTTGTCGCTCTTGTATAAAATATATTCCTTGGAAACATTTTTGAAAGAGATAATTACGTTATCATTCATTTTACTTACTCCTTACAGTACATCAGGAAGTGTCTTTCTAAGACTGTTATACTTACGTACGCCAAAGGCGAAGATAAGTGCAAATTCAGCGACAAACACAATAATTTCCCAGTTGATGCCAAGTCCAAAAGGATCTGCTGTGTGACATGCCCAGAAAGGCTCGTGGTAGATGAATGCCTTGCGGTATGCGTTTACAAAGAAGTTGATAGGATTAAACAGCATCACAAATTCCAAAATGCCCTGCATATGTGTTTTGGGCAGGTCATAGGAGCTGTAAATAACACCGGTCAGCCAGAATATACCTGACATTACAGAGGTAATCATTGACTCCAAGTCCTTGCTAAATGCGCACATTGGTGCTGTGCTCCAAGTAAGGGACAAGAAGAAAATATACATAATCGGACACAGAATGAAGAATTGCAGTGCGTAAAGTGACAGGAACTGTGTGCCGTAGCATACATCATAAATTCCCAAAATTACAAGCATTATTGCTGTAAGCAAAAAGTGAATATACACTCTTGAAAGGGAAGTGTAGGTGAGTATTGTTGAAACAGGGAATTTAACCTTGGTTACAAATTGCCTGTTTTGTCTGATAGCCTTTGCACCATGGGTTATACTTTCGGATATAAACCACCATGGAATAAAACCGGTGAGCATAAAGATAAAACGGTTAAAGTACTGTACAGTACCGTCCGGCATTGCAATGTCAACACTACCCAAATTCTTAATGCCGACCGTAAAGGCAAACCAGTATACAAACAGGGTGAATGCCGGTTTAATAACTGCCCAGAAGGAGCCGATAGCCGCACCCTTATATTGTTTTATTAATTCAGTTTTGGAAAGCTTGAAAATCTGCTTCCAAAAATGTCTGTGTTCATTAAGTATAGTAAAAATATTAATCACCAGACTTCCTTTTAATTACGCTAAGGTGTAATAGCACACATAACTGAACACATTATAATCCAAATATTTAATAAAGTCAATTTATGTAACATATTTTTAATTAGTTCAGTAAGAAAATGAGATGTTTTATACTAATACCTGATTAGTATTATGCAAAAAAATCCCCTGTGAAAATCACAGGGGAAATTTTATTGAGGAATTATTTAAGAGATTAATCCCAGTATTTTGTTACATAATGACCCTTATCATTCTTTGTGCCGTCTGTGTAGTAGCCTGTGTGACCAAGCTCGGTATCAGCTGTCTGAGTACCGTTGCCGTTTGAGAATACTACGCTTGTTGCACCGCTTGGAACGGAAACTGAATAGTTTTTCTGTCCAAAGCCGTTGTCAGTTGGGTTGCCCATCTGTGTTCCGGGCCATTCAGAACCTACTGTTGTACCGCTTGCGTCAAAGAAGTAAGCATAAACTGTACCCCAGCCTTGGTTGTCAGTAAACTGAACTGTGTTGCCGGATGGCTGTGGAGTGGTTGGAGTATCTCCGCCGCTGCCACCGTCCCAAGAGCCTACACCGCTTGAAGTAGCTGTGTATGTTGTGCCTGTGCCTCTTGTTGTTGTCCAGCTGTTCCAGGTTGTACCGTCGGTTGGGCTGTTTCTGTTAATTGTAATGTTTGTAACAGAAGCAGGAACATTAACTGTCCATGTACCTTCGCCGCCTGTCATATTGTAGGAAGTGCCTGTGCTGTTGTCAACAAGTACGAATACAGCACCTGCATCTTTAAGCCAGCTCTGTGGAGTACCGTCAACAAGTGTTAATGTAATCTCGTCACCTACAGGAGTTGTTGGGTTAGTTGGGTTAGTTGGATTAGTTGGGTTAGTTGGAGTAGAACCGTTGTCCCAAGAGCCAACACCGCTTGAAGTAGCTGTGTATGTTGTACCGTTGCCTCTTGTTGTTGACCAGCTGTTCCATGTTTCGCCGCTTTCAGGGCTGTTTCTGTTGATTGTGATGTTTGTAACAGAAGCAGGAACATTAACTGTCCATGTGCCTGCACCGCCTGTCATATTGTAGGAAGTGCCTGTGCTGTTGTCAACAAGTACAAATACAGCGCCTGCATCTGCAAGCCAAACCTCAGGAGTACCGTCAACAAGTGTTAAAGTGATCTCATTGCCAACAGGAGTTGAAGTAGTTGTTGGCTCTGTTGCAGTTGTAGCTGATGTTGTAGATGTTGGTACAGGTGGATTTGGAGCCTCAACTGCGATACAGGTGATGATGATGTCGCCCTTTACTGTACAGCTGAGTGTGTATGTGCCGTCTGCATTTTCAGTAGCTACAAGTGTGTCGTCGCCGTTTGTTGCAATTACTGTTGAAATCTTATAACCGGAAGCAGGGGAGAGAGTAGTTGTAAATGAAGTACCCTCCTTAACTGTTGCAGCACCGTTGCTTGATGTTGCGTTTACAAGATTGTTAATTACTGAGTATTCAGTACCGGAAATAGGTGTTGTAGATGTTTCAGTTGGCTTTGTAGCACTTGTAGAAGGCTGTACAGAACCGTTTACTAAATCTTCATTTACGAAAGCCTTTTTGATAACTCCGTTTACAACATATGGGTCTGAATTTGTATCGTCAACACGAACAAACTTGTTGTTGATTGTCCAGTCGCCTGCCTTTGTAACAACGAATGTTGCTGTGAGGAAGGTTTGCTTTGTTCTGAAATCGTAAGGCTCAGCATAGCTTGTTCCGTTGTATGTGATTGCCTTAGAACCGTCGCTGATTGTACCGTCAATCTTGTAGATTGCCTGACCCTGTGTTTGAGCAAGACCAAATGTCTTAGCCTCAAGACCGTCAAGGGAGTACTGTACATAACCCTGATAATCTTCAAGGAGGTTATCAAACTGTGCATTACATGTGTATGTAATAGTGTCGCCTACATTACACTTCTGTCCGTTAACAGTAGCATTGTATGTTGGGTTAGAAGCTGTTGTAGCTGATGTTGCTGATGTAGCTGATGTTGCAGATGTTGCAGAAGTTGCAGAAGTTGCAGATGTTGCAGATGTTGCAGTTGTTACTGATGTACCCGGAATTGGCTGTCCCACTGGATAAGGTGTGGAAACCTTAGCAAGATACTTCTGGATAGCTGTAACATCACGAACGCTAACGGAAGAATTGCCTGTTACCAGTGCAGCCTTAAGCTGATCTGCAGATAAGTCAGTAACCTTTGTAAGGTACTTCTGAATCAAAGTTGCATCTCTAACTGTAACTTTACCGTCAAGGTTAACATCACCGTAGATGAGAGTAGCACCGATAGGAGCTGTTACTGTTGTTCCTGTTGTTGCTGATGTCTTGTCTTCACTTGAAGAAGGCTGTACAGGAACAGTTACTACATCCTCGTTTACGAATGCCTTTTTGATAACTCCGTTTACAACATATGGATCTGTATTTGTATCGTCAACACGAACAAACTTGTTGTTGATTGTCCAGTCGCCTGCCTTAGTAACAACGAATGTTGCACTTAGGAAAGTCTGCTTTGTTCTGAAATCGTATGGATCAGAATAGCTTGTTGCGTTGTATGTGATAGCCTGAGAACCATCGCTGATTGTTCCGTCAATCTTGTAGATTGCCTGACCCTGTGTCTGAGCAAGACCGAATGTCTTAACCTCAAGACCTTCAAGTGAGTACTGTACATAACCCTGATAATCCTCAAGGAGGTTATCAAACTGTGCATTACATGTGTATGTAATGGTGTCGCCTACATTACACTTCTGTCCGTTAACAGTAGCGTTGAATGTTGGGTTAGGAGCTGTTGTAGCTGATGTTGCTGTAGTAGCAGAAGTTGCACTTGTAGCTGTTGTAGCTGAAGTAGTTGAAGTAGCAGAAGTTGCACTTGTTGCTGTTGTTGCAGATGTAGCAGTTGTTGCAGAAGTTGATGTCTGAACAGCAGTTGATGTAGCAGAAATAATGATATTTCCGTCAACCTTAGGAATGCTGATTACTCCTGTTGCACTGTTGTAAACTGAAGAAGTAATAACAGCGTTGTTCATTATAACAGTAACATTTGCAAGCTTACATCCGCTGTTAGCAGAAAGTGTTGTTGTAAAGCTTGAGCCATAGCTTACGCTTGTAGCTGAGTTAGAGCTTGTTGTCTTTACAAGTGAATTTGTAACAGTAAATGTCTTTGGAACTGCATTTGCTGTGATTTCAATGTCACCTGTAACATTTGAGATGCTAACCTTGCCGTTTGAATATGCGGAAGAAGTAACATCTGTGCCTGCCATAGTAACCTTTACTGTGCCAAGGTCGTAGCCTGTTGCAGGAGTAAGTGTTGCCTGGTAGGATGTACCGCTGTTAGCAGTTGTAGCTGTGTTTGAGCTTGTAACATTAGAAAGTGTGTTAGTAACATTGTAAGTCTTAACGTTGTCAAGAACTTCCATAAGGATTGTACCGTTTGCACCGGAGTTAAATGTAACCTTGCCGCCGCTTACAGTAGCTGTGTCACCTGTGTAGGTGTTCTTAAGCTGGATGCCATCCTTGAAGTATGTGCTGTTAACTGTGATTGTAACATTTGTGTTAGCGGATGCAGCAATACAAGCCATTACCTTATCCTTAACACCGTTCTTGTTATATACTCTCTGGAAAGCAACACCGGATGTTGAAGAAAGGTTGCTGTGTGAACCTGCACCAACAGCAATGTGGTTGTTTCTGAATGAACCAACCTTCTGCCAGTGAGAAAGTACAGCGGAATCCTGATTACTCCAGTTCATAAATGAACGAACATCGTGGTTACCGCTCTGGATAATACCTGTGATTGTGCTTGTTGAACCAACTTCGTATGGTCTTGCACATTCATCACCGTAGTAAATCTGAATTCCGCCAGGAAGAAGCTGGAATGCAGAACCCTGATAAATCAATGTATCCTTGTTGTAGGATGTTGAACCTGAGTTTCTTCCGCAGAGCTTTGTATCGTGAGAAGAAATGTAGGAAAGAACATTGAACTTATCGTTGTTGTTAATCTGGTTAGCATAGTTAGAATATGTGGAGTTGATGCTTCCGCTGCCGGGAACACCGCCGCCGCCTGTGAATGAGAAGTTAATCATTGACTCAAAGCCGGCGCTTGTGTAGTAGCCGTTGTAGTCAACACCCTGTCCGTAGTTTTCACCTGTCATCCAGAAGTCGTCTGTCCAGTCAGCGCCAACCTTGTTAGGATTGTTCTTTCTCCAAGTGTTAAGAGCTTTTGTACAAGTGTCTGAAAGAGCCTTCCAGGAGTCAAATTCAACATGCTTTGCTGTATCACAACGGAAACCGTCAACACCGTACTTTTCAACATACTGGCTGAGCCAATATACAAGGTAGTTTCTAACTCTCTTGGTGTTGCCTGTTGATGAGAACCAGTTGTTAAGGTCGTTCATCTTCTGTGTGTAAGTACCCTCAGCCTTCCACTTTGTCTGGAGGAATGTTGGGATTTCAACAGCAGTTGTGTTTTCTGTCTTAAAGTCAGGCAGGTCACCGCCGGCTGACTTTGTCAGGTCGTCACCGCCAAACTGTGGATAGCCGGAAAGTCCTGAACGCATCCAGGAACCGCCCCACCAGTTGCCCCAAAGCTTTGAAAGCTCTGCTGTCTGGTTAGCGTCAGCATATGTGATGAAATTGTGGTATGTGTTGTTGTCACCTGCAAAGGAGTAGTAGTTGGTGTCCCAACCGTCCTTAAGCTTACCGAAACCGAACTTGTTCATATCGTACATTGTGTTGTAACCTGGGTGGTTCATAACAATATCAAGAACGATTCTGATGCCATGCTCATGAGCTGTGTCAACCATTGTCTGGAACTCTTGTTCAGTACCAAAGTTCTTGTCAAACTCTGAGTAGTCACCGGCATAGTAGCCGTGGTAAGCATAGTGAGGGAATGAGCTTTTACCGTTACCTGCACAGCAGTAGCCCTGAATCTGCTCATATGGAGCAGAAATCCAAAGAGCGTTTACGCCCAGGTCGTCAAAGTAACCCTCTGTGATTTTCTTTGTGATACCGGCAAAGTCACCGCCCTGGAATGAGGCTGCATTTGACTTCATATCGGTTGTAACACTACCGTTCTGCTCTAATCCTCTTTCATAGCTGTGGTCGTTAGACTGGTTACCGTTGTAGAAACGGTCAGTTAAGAGGAAATAAACAGAAGCGTTGTCCCAGCTGAAGTTATCTGCATTTTCGGAGGCTGTCCAATAGTCATCTCCGGTAGCGTTAACATCAACTGAAGCGCCGGCACTTTCAAGTGCCTTGCTTTGTGTTCCTTTTGTGTCGGCTGCAGAAGCAATGGTTGAGCCGGTAAAAGCGAACATACCGGTGAGCATTGTAATGCAAAGCACAACGCTAAGGAACTTGTTAAGTTTTGCCATTTGTATTCTTCCTTTCAATTAGAATATTTAATAACACACTTCTTGTTATCAAAAATATTATACCATATTTACCCTCTAAAAGTATATATTTAGAATGACTAAATTCTTTTAAAAGATATGTGCAATATCATCAAAAAAAATTAACCATTTGTTAATAAAATGTTAGCAAAAAAAATCGGGCGTCATTGTTGTATCATTTACACACAATGACGCCTGTATAACACGGAAAGTTTTTATTCAGTTTGTAGTATTACTTAAAATTGCCCTTCTTCTGATTGAAGTTTTCAATATATAATTTTTCGCTTACAGCCATTTTTCTAATGATATTCTTTACTGTGTTGTCAAGACCGCTGTTTTCCGAGTAGTCGGCAGGGTAGATGAAGTCAACACGGTCCTTCAGGAGCAAATCCATAACCTTTACGGTAACATCCCCTTGATAAACAGCGATTGACACTCCGCCGTAGGACTTCATCATCTTCATACAGGGAACATCGGAAAGTCCGTCGCCAATGTATATCATATTGCAAAATGGAATTCTCTTGCTGTCGTCAGGCATAGATTTGTTCAAATCTTCATCGTTGGCAACGTCAAGCACACCCTTGTTAATGCGGTACACAAACTGGGTTTTGTTGGTGTAGTTTACAGCGGTTTTTGGGAAAACCGCAACACCGTCGTCACCGTAAACAAACTCACAGCCGTAAATTTCCTTAAACTCCTTGCTGATTGAGGTTCCCTCAATGATTTCCTTCAGTCCGGAGGAAATTACATAATGCTCCACAGCGACGCCGTTGCTTTCGCCAAAACGGTTAATCCTTTGGAACCATTCCTTTACACCCGGGAAAAATTCTATCTTATTTCCCTTTTCGGTAAGGCTTTTCCTTGTAAGGGGAAGATTTTTTTCTCGGCTTTCAAGGAGCATTGTGTACATATAAGCCAACACAGAGTCCATATGTAAGGATGTACCCACATCATTTGCCTTGCCCCAAAATTCCTTTGGAGTCATATTGAGGGATGGGATAAAGGCGTAGTCCTGCATATCCTTGGTGCATAATGTTTTGTCAAAATCGTACATTATTGCGATAATAGGTTTTTCTGTCATCTTAAATCCTCATATTATCTCTTTTTAGTTGACTTTTTCTTTTTGTAGTCAGGGTTTGCCTTCATTGCTGCCTTGGCTGCTGCCTTTGCTTTTTTTCTTTTGCGGTCCTGAATACCGTAAGGAATAGCAAAGCAGGCAAAGATAACTGCAAGAATACCCACAGTTACAATGATAGGGATAAAGTTAAAAGGCTCATCCTCATCGGAAACGTCAGCCGGTGAAGTAGTTTCGTTGTTATCGGCTGAGGTTGTGCTTTCGGCACTTGTGGACTTTTGTCCCTCGTAAGGGTCTGTTGCAGCTGCAAGGTCTTTTTCTATATCACTTGAATATTCTTCAATATCAACACTCTTTAACTCAACTGTGTTTACAGGTGAGCTTTCGTTTCCGTCACTGCCAAGTGTTTTTTCACAGTCGGAAATCAAATCTACAACATCCATTCCTGCAAAAACCTGACCGAATACTGTGTAGCCTCCGTCAAGACTTGCGCTGTTGTCAACTGAGTTAATGTAGAACTGACTACCGTTTGTGTCAGGACCTGAGTTTGCATAGGATACTGAGCCACGAATGTTGGAAAGCTCGTCCACACACTCATTTTCAAAATCCTCGCCCCAGCAGGATTCTCCACCTGTACCGTCGCCGTTGGTGTAGTCACCGCCCTGAATCATAAAGTCCTTGATAATGCGGTGGAAAATGGTGTTGTCGTATTTTCCGTCCTTTGCAAGTGTCTGGAAATTTTCAACACCCTTTGGTGCGTACTTTGGGAAGAATGACATTGCAATATCACCGTAGTTTGTATGTAAAACTGCAACTGTGTCACCCTTTTTTGGCTTTGCCTCCTGATTAAAGACTGCTGATGTGGTTAAAACTGTTGACAATGCCACAGCAGAGCAGAGCATTGTTGCCAGCAAAATACTAACTATTTTCTTCATAATAAAAACCTCTTTCTATCTTTATTTCGTAATGTTTTAATTTTTTATTTGCCAAAAAGCCTAAAATTTATTTTTCTTTTTTGTCAATAAGCTTTTTTAAATCCTCAACTGTAAAGGTGTATTCCTTGTTGCAGAATTGACATCCCGCCTTTACAACACCTGTTTCGTCAGGTAGTGAGAGGATTTCTGACTCAGGCATACCTGCGATAATGTTTTCGATTTTTTCCTTACTGCAGGTGCAGTAGTAACCAACCTTAAACTCGTCCAAAACATCAACCTCATAGCCCTTTAGGAACTTTTCAGCCATTTCAACAGGTGTAAGTCCGTCAGCAAGCATTCTTGTGACGCTTGGAACAGTTTTCAGGTTCTCTTCAATTCTGTCAATATCGCTTTCAAATGCACCGGGGAGCATCTGCAAAAGCACTCCTCCCGAGGCAAGCACCATACCGCTTTTGTCAAGGAGAACTCCCAAAGCACAAACTGTTGGTATCTGCTCACTTGTGGCATAGTAACTGGCAATATCCTCGGCAATTTCACCGCTTACAAGGGGAACCTTGCCTATGTACGGCTCGCCACTGCCCTCGTCACGCATAACATTCAAAATTCCGTTGCCAACTGCCTTGCCAACGTTGAGATGTCCGTTTTCGTAATACTCAGTTGTACAATTCGGATTGCCAACATATCCCTTTACATGACCTTTGCTGTTTGCAACTGCAGTGACAATACCAAGCTCACCGTCACCTGCAACCTGCAAATTGATTGTCGCCTTGGGATTTTTCAGCATTGCCCCCATAATAGAAGTTGCCGAAAGCAGTCTGCCAAGGGCGGCCGTGGCAACAGGGGAGGTGTTGTGTATTTTTTGTGCAGTAAAAACAGTTTCGGTAGAATCAATGGCGGCAACCATAACAGCACCGTCATGGGTAATACATCTTGTGATTTTGTCCATTTATCAAACCTTCCTTGCAACTATAATAACTCGTTCTTCGTCATCCTTGGGGGATGAATACGATAGGTCACCGTAAACGCCTTCCATAGAGAAACTATACTTTTCCAATGCCTTTTTGACAAATTCAAGGGAATATGCTCTTTCTCTGAAGAATTCGCTGTACCTTTTGTATGTATCATTATACCTGACAAAGAAGTCAAGGTCAATCTCTACAATGTCATTATCTGCCGGTGTATTTTGCCAAACGCAAAAAACCTCATCATTTTCAAACACAAATGAATTGTCAGAAAGAACCTCCCTGTGCTTGTAAATGGTGTTTAAATCAAACAAAAAGCATCCGCCTTTGTCCATAAAAACAGATACCCTTTCAATGGCTTTTTCAAAAGCCTTTTCATCAATAATGTGGTTTAGGCTGTCGAGAGTGCAAACACAGGTGTCCATTGTTCCGTAAAGGTCAAGCTTGTCCATTTGCTGGCACAAAAACAATGTGTTAAAGCCCTTTTCAAAGGACTTTTGCTGTGCTACTGAAAGCATATCACAGCTTCCGTCAACACCGAAAACATCAACACCCTTTTCCTTTAATAATAGGGTAAGAGTTCCTGTACCACAGGCGAGGTCAAGGGTAAGTCCCATTTGGTGATTGTGCTTTTCCTCAAGGAGATTAATTATGTAATCCGCCCTTTGCTCGTACTCCACATTGTCGGTCAGACTGTCGTAAAACTGGGCAAAAAATTCGTATGAAGGCATATTACTTGTCCTCATCCTTGTTATAAATTCTGTTAAAAACCATTTCGTAACCGTCACATCCGTATATTAGGCTTCTGTTTACCCTGCTGATAGTGGCAGTTGACGCACCTGTTTTGGCAACTATGTCGCTGTAAACATTTTTGTCCGTAAGCATTTTAGCCACAACAATCCTCTGTGACATTGCCTTAAGCTCCGGAACTGTGCATAAATCCTCAAAAAAGCTGTAACATTCCTCCTCATTTTTAAGGTTTAAAATAGCTTTGAAAAGAAGGTCTGTTGCCTCATCTTTAATTTTGTTGTTCATAATAAAAAAACCTCCGTTACTTTCACACAATAAAATTTTAACATACTAAACTGGGAAAGTAAAGGAGATTTTTTATTATTTTTTGGGGTACAAACAGCCTCCACCGGAGGGGGGAGGGGGACCGCTTGCGGTGGAAGGAGGGAAAAAGTGTTCTCTTTTGCTCATTTTGTCTTTAGATTATAGTAGGGTTATATGTGCTGATTCATACCTTGTTATCTAAAGACCTACCAAGATATATTGACTACTTTTTCGCTCCCTCAGTCACGCAAGCGTGACGCTTTTCTGGCGAAAACGGCAAACCCTTTGCCCCGTTGGGGCATTTCCCTTAGCAAGGGAATACCTCATCCGATGGAGCCTTTGTTTTGACTGTAAATCACATATCCTTTTTGATTTGATTTAATGCACCTTTTTCTATTCGTGAAACCTGAGCTTGGCTTATGCCTATCTCTTTGGCAACCTCCATTTGGGTTTTTCCTTTTAAAAATCTCAAATCCAAAATCTTTTTTGCCCTTTTGCTCAGCTTTTTGATTGATTCTTTAAAAGAAATTTCTTCAAGCCAGTTGCTGTCGGAATTATTACTGCTCAGCATATCCATAACATAGATTGTGTCGTCACCGTCGGAAAAAACAGGCTCGTAAAGGGAAACAGGCTCAACTATTGCCTCAAGGGCAAGTACAACGGTTTCCTTTGGCACTTTCATCACCTTTGCGATTTCTTCAACGGTGGGTTCTCTGTTGTTTTCGTTAATGAGTTTTTCCTTAATTTGCATTGCGTGGTAGGCGGTGTCCCTCATAGACCGACTGACCCTAAGTGCGTTGTTGTCCCTTAAATATCTGCGTATTTCTCCTATAATCATCGGCACACCATATGTGCTGAATCGAACATTCAGGGAACAGTCAAAGTTGTCGATTGCTTTAATCAGTCCTATAACACCAACCTGAAAAAGGTCGTCCAAGTTTTCGCCACGGTTGGTAAACCGCTGGATAACCGACAAAACAAGGCGAAGATTACCGTTAATCATCTTTTCACGGGCTTTTGCCTTTTCCTTTTCTGTGCCGTTTTTCATTATAGTAAGCAGTTCACGCTTTTCACTTTCTTTAAGTACCTTAAGCTTTCCGGTGTTTACACCGCAAATTTCAACCTTGCTGTACTGCAAAAAAATCCCCCCCTGACAATCTACTAAAAGTATTGCCATTGGGGGGATAATTTATTCCTTAAAGGCTGTTAATTAGTGTTTTTGACCTTGGTTTCTTTGCTGTTGTTGTCAAAGTCAACCTGCCATTCACCCTGGGATTTTACAACAATAAAGTAGTATTTGTTTTTATCAAGTGTTGCGTTAACTGTACCCTCGTAATCGTCAAGCTCATCACACAAAACACCGATTTGCTTTCCGTTTTGGTCAAAGAGGAATACTGTAAAGTCGCCGTCCTTTGTGTTCTTCAGCTTTACTGTGTTTTGGTTGTTTGTACCTTGGAACATAGGGGAAACACATTCTCCGCTACCTGTTATGTTGTCTGTTCCGTCGTAGGCGATAGCTTTAATTTTAATTGTCCATTCACCTGTTGCGGATATGCTGATTGTAGCATCTTCCACACCGTCACTTTTTCCTTTTGCATAAAGGTTTGTGCCTGTGTAGTCGCCCCTGACATCAACATAGGTGTATGCCCTGCCGTCACCGTCAGAGCCGATTATCTTAAACACTCCGTCACCCTTGTGGGTCATTGTAATTGCATATACTCCCGCAGAAACAGTCACATTATCAAGTATTTTGTTGCCCTTGCCCTTGAAAGTAAGTGGTGCCTGTGTGACGGTAA
>JBJEOZ010000191.1:0-4520 GCA_051880975.1 Ruminococcus sp. | reverse complement strand
GTGAGGTTGGCGGACTTAAGGACTCTGTCTTTGATTCAGCTGATAATTACGGCAACGGTTTCACATTTAAGAACTATGACATTGCCGATATGTGCAACGCTGTTAAGAGAGCACTTGCAGGTATTAACGATGACTGGGGATGGCATCAGCTTATGTGGCGTGCAATGATGAGCGACAATTCTTGGGACAGAAGTGCTCAGGATTATATCAATGTATATAACGACACACTGAACTGGAGATAAAACTATTTAAACAACCATTAAGGGGCTTCTTTTGAAGTCCCTTTTGTGTTGCAAATAAGCCTGTTGTGTGATATTATTTTTGTATAAATATTATATTATAGTTTTCGGACAATTTTCGCCGGATAGGAGGCAAAAATGAAAAAGAACAAAAAAATTTCAATAGTAGGCATTGTGTTGGCATCGGTGGCATTTATCGCATCAATAGTAGAGCTTGTGTTTTGCGTTATGAACACCCCTCAGCTTATATTAATGCCTGTTCTGCTTATACTATTGCTGTTTGCTGTTTTGGTGGCAAATGTTATCAACCTTATTCGCATAGTAAAATACAACAAAAGCCATTCTCAAAAGGATAAGATAGATGAAAATTAAAGAGGGCTACGATGTAAGACAGGTTGGAGAAGAGTATATTGTAGTTGCTTTGGACGACACCCTTGAAGAATACAGAGGTATGATTACACTTAACAACAGCGGTTATTATATTTGGAATAAGCTGAAAAGTGACATTTCCTACAACAGCCTGCTCAGTGACCTTGTTAATAAGTATGATGCACCTGCTCAGGTTATCAAAGCTGATTTGGACACCTTTTTGGAAAATGCAAAAAGGGTAAATATTCTTGAAACATAGGAATAAATATGGATTTATATTTGCAGTACGGAGGCTATCTTTCAAAGCTCCTTGCATCATTAATTAAGGGTGAAACACCTCCCAAGCCGAACTTTGAGATTGACTGGGAAAAGTTCTTTGAATTTTGCAAAAGTCACAAGGTTGAGAATATGGTGTATTCCCAAGTGAAAAACCTTAGCTTTGTACCTAAGGAAACACTAAAAAAGTTTAGCGAAGCCAACGCCTGTATGTGTGTTGCAGAGGCAAAGCAGGAAATACTTTCCCAAAGGATTTTTTCCGCTTTTGACAGGGAAAAGGTTTCATATATGCCCCTAAAAGGCATTGTAATCAAAAAACTATATCCTGTTGAAAATTACCGCACAAGCAATGATGTGGATATTCTTGTAAAGCAAAAGGACTTTTCAAAGGCTGAAAAGGTTTTGCAAGGCTTGGGATACAATTTCTTAGGGGAAAGTAACAGGGATAACGACTATCACAAGGGGTACTCAAAGGGTGTGGTGCATATTGAGCTTCATTCCCACTTAACACCAAGGGACTCCTTGCAAAAGGGATACTTTGACACAGCATTTGACAGGGCAATACCTTGCCAAAACAGTCCGTACAGATTTGCTATGACTGATGAGGATTTGTACATATACACCCTTTATCATCTCTACAAGCACTTTGTAAAGGGCGGAGTTGGTGTAAGGTATTTTCTCGATATGTATCTTCTAAAAGATAAACTTAGCCTTGATATGTGCTATGTGGAAAATGAGTTCCAGAAAATCGGTCTGAAGGCATTTGAAAAAACTGTAACGGAGCTTTCACAGGTGTTCTTTGACAACAAGCCCATGGATAATCGCCTAAAGGAATTAGCTCGATTTGTATATATCAGCGGAGCTCATGGGGTTGCTCCTTTCTATGTAGCGTCAAAGTTCAGCGGTGAGGGAACTTCAAAAAATCATTCCTTTATCAATAAGGTTAAGTTTTATTACGACTCTTGGTTCATTGGCAGAAAGGCAATGAGTGAGCGTTACCCAATACTTAATAAATACGGCTTTTTGTTGCCCTTTTGTTATATTCACAAGGGGATATACACCCTGTTTTGCAAGCCTGAAGCAATTAAGGAGCAGGCGGACAAAATGGTGAATGTGTATAATAAAAAAGCAGAAAAGTATGTTGAAAACATCAACCGGTTAGCAGGTTTATAATGAAGGAAACGCTGAATAAATCACTTTACACATCTTGTGCGCATATTTTCCGTCGGTTAGCCCAAAAAATCCTCGCAATACGTCAGTATTCCTGCGGTTTTTTGAACTAACCGACAAAAAATCTGACTGCACAATCTGTGCAAATGATTTAATCAGCGTTTCCTTAAAAATTTTTTTGAAAAAGATTAACACAAATTCTTTCTTTCCTAATAATATGTAGTGTAAACGGAAAGGAGGAAAACGATATGTTTAACGGTTTCGGCGGCGGAAATTGCTGTTGGATTATTCTTCTCGTTATCATCATCCTTTGCTGCTGTGGCGGCGGTTGCGGCAACAACGAGTGCGGCGGATGTGGCAACGGATGCGGATGTGGCTGCTAATTAATTAAATTGGAATATAACAGAGAGGCTGTCCTTTTACGGGCAGCCTCTTGCTATGTGTATTCTATTTATTTTTTCTTCTTATAGTCAGTCAAGGGTCTAACCTTGCCGTCAGGTGTTTCAACATCAATGTTTTCAAGCCTTTGCTTAAAACCCGCCCTGAAATTTTCAAGGTATTTTTTTCTCAGCTGTGCCTGTTCTTCAAGCTCTGCCGGTGTAAGACCAACGGTCTTTTTCTTTTTTGCAAGTTCATTAATTCTCTTGATTAGTTCGTCCATTTTACTCAATCCTTATTGTTTTTTAGAAAAATATGTGTTACCATTGTACTATAAAATTAAGGAGAAATCAAATGGCACAGATTAGTTTACTTTACCCCGAAAATTCAAGTCAAAAAACCTGTGAAATGACACCGCAGGGGATTAACGACCTTTCCATTGATTATATTGTTGAAAGCCTTACAAAGGATGTTTACGAGAAAAACAGCATCAAAAATATTCTTACAAACATCACAATGGACATTGATGTGATAAATTACAGGGCAGATGTTTTTGAGGATATTCTAAATTTTCCAGAGCTTCGTGAGGGACTTGTTGCCCTGCTAAAAAAGTTGGAGGACTTGCGTGAGCTTGAAAAGTTCAACAAGGACGGTGACGCATCAGCTCTGTGGCAGTTAATCAACCGCCTGAGGGAGATTGACGGTTATGTGCTTTGTATTACTATGCTTAAGGATATGCTGGCAAAAACTCCGATTCAGTCTGACGGACTTAAAAATCTGCAAAAAACTATTGAAGATATATACAATGAGGGCGGTTTTGACCTGCTTAAAAAGGACATTGACGAAACTATGGAAAAGGCACGAAAGCTCCGTTCCATCACTATTGGGGTAAACCTTGACAATGTGCTAAAGCCAAAGAATGCCGGTGTAATTTCCCTTAACAGCTTTGAAATAACCAACAGCGGACTTCTTAAAAACTTTATGGAGTTCACCTCCAACAAAGAGGGACTTAACAGTGACGAAGAAGTGCTTAAGAGCAGTAAGCTCCACCCGGCAAATCCAAGCCTTCACAGGATGCAGTTTGGCAGTGTTGCCATGGGTGCAAACACAAATGTTCACATAGATACATCAGGCTCGGCAACCGGTGACGACCCGTTGTCGTCAAGCCTTTCAAAGGTTGTTACGAATATTCTGAAAAAGATGGTAAAGAGCATTAAGGCAACCTTGCAAAAGTATGTAAACATCAGCGGATATTCCCTTGTTACCCTTATGCCGGAGATTATTTTTTACATCAGGTTTGCAGAGCTTATAGATAAGATGAAGGAAAAGAACCTTACCGTTTGCAAGCCTCGTGCCGTAAAGGGTGACAGAACAACAAAGGGTAGGGATATTTACAATATTAAGTTGGGAATTAAACGAACAAATGGCGAAGAATTTGATATTGTAGGCAACGATATTGACTTCAATGACGACCAAAGAATTTTCGTTATGACGGGACCAAACAGAGGAGGTAAGACAACCTTTACCCAAGCTGTGGGTCATTGTTTCCTCCTTGCTCAATGCGGAATATATGTGCCGGCAAAAAGCTTTGAATACTCACCTGTGGACAACATCTTCACCCATTTTCCCGCAGATGAAAACGAAACTGTTGACTTGGGACGACTGGGTGAGGAGAGCAAAAGGCTTTCTGACATTTTCAGCATAGCAACAGATAAATCCCTGCTACTACTAAACGAGAGCCTTGCCACAACAAATGTTGCCGAGGGTGTGTTTATCGCCAAGGATGTAATCAGGGCAATGGCTTACCTTGGAACAAGGGCAATTTTTAATACCCATATGCACGAGCTGGCACATCACCTTGAGGAATACAACAGTGACGGTTCATCAAAGAGCAAGGTGCAAAGCCTTGTTACAGGGGTAAAGGACGGACACCGCAGTTTTAAATGCACAATAGCACCGCCACAGGGCGTTTCCTATGCAAAGGATATAGCCATTAAGTACGGAGTAACCTTTGACCAAATTAAGAAGAATATCGACAACAGAGATTAATATGTATGGCAAAAGCTCCCAAAAGGGAGCTTTTGTTTT
>JBJEOZ010000190.1:0-21079 GCA_051880975.1 Ruminococcus sp. | reverse complement strand
GGCTCAAATTTTATACATTGTGAATATATACAAAAAAATTATATATCCATAAAATAATATATTGACTTTGCATTTTTGAAGTGATAACATTGTATTAAGAAAACTATCTGCTGTTGCAACATATAGTTCTGCGGTATTAAACTGTTTTAATTCTTATTTTAAGGAGGAAATTTTATGAAAAAGATTTTTAGTTTTTTACTTACAATTGCGGTTGTAATCAGCTTTTCAACTGTTATGACAACAGCGTCAGCCACAGATTCTGTTAGTACAAACACCAGTATAAATACTATGGGTTCGTCCGGAAAGGTGTATTTTGAAAAACCAAGTGTGTGGGAAGGCACAACCTTTTATACACATATATGGGAAAGTGAAAACGGTACATCATTCTACGGATGGCAAACTAAAAAAGAAAAAATGACAGAAGAGGACGGCAAGCTTTACTACGACCTTAGCATTTTAGGCGACCCATCTGCTCAACTATCCGGAGGACTTAAGCCGGGCGTAGACTACACAATTATGTTTTGTGATGACATAGGCAACGAAACCTGTGGACTTATGTTCAATACAAATTGTATCGGCGACACAGCATATATAACATCCTATGAAAAAGCATTTGAAAATAATATTGACTCAACAAAACATTCCTACCCTATCGCCTGGAAGCTTAACGGCAAAAAGTACGGTATTCCACTGCAAATCACTTCAGTAGGTACAATTCAGGGACAATTTGTCACACCTGAGATGACTCCCGGAAAAATCATTTCCGAGTGGGACAAATCTTACCCATCATATCCAAACAAGGACTCTTACAGTCCACAGTCCCCTGCAAGGGATCACAAGACAAGACTTGCGGAAATCAAAGAAGAAATCACCAAGATGATTAAAGCAGGACAAATATATTATGTAGGCGGTGGTGTTTACAAGGGAGATGTTAATCCGCCAAAGGAAGACGACCCAAATCACTCATCAATCTCCAAATTTGTACCACACCTGTACCCACATAATACCCTATCCGTTAAGTCTGGAACAACAAAGACAGTTTTAGTCATTAACGGAAAGGCTAAGTCTTGGTCAACATCAAACAAAAAGGTGGCAACAGTTAAGAACGGAAAGATAACCGCCCTGAATAAGGGAAAGGTTACTGTAACAGCTACACTTACAACAGGCAAAAAGCTCACTTGTAAAGTTACCGTTACAACAGCACCAAAGCTTTCTAAAACTACTGTTAATGTTAAAAAGGGCGGAACTGCAACAGTAAAGCTAAGCGGTAAGGTATCGTCAATTAACAACAAATACACAAATACAAAGTTTGCGAAAATCACTTCAAAGGCAAATGCCACAAGTCTTAAAATCAAAGGACTTAAAAAGGGCAATACAACCCTGAAAATCAAGGTTAACGGAGTTAAAACTCTTAATCTAAAGGTTAAGGTTAAGTAAAAAACAGCACACACAAAGTAAGAGCCAAGGGGAATTAACCTCTTGGCTCATTTTGTGCTTAAATAAATATCTTATTTTCTGTCGTCCATATGAACATACTCTGCCCTTTCGTGAACATTCATATATGCAGGACGGATAATCTTGCTTGGGTTTACAAGCTCCTCAATTCTATGTGCTGACCAACCGCTTACTCTTGCAATAGCAAACAGTGGTGTAAACAGCTTTGTAGGCAAATCAAGCATACTGTAAACAAAACCGCTGTAAAAATCAACATTGGCGGAGATTTTTTTGTCGGTCTTTCTTCTTTCCATAATAAGCTCGGCGGCAATCTCTTCAACATTGCAGTAAAGCTGATACTCTGCCTGTCTGCCCTTTTCCTCTGAAAGAGATTTTACAAAGCCCTTGAACACCCTTGCTCTTGGGTCGGACACAGTATAAATAGCGTGACCCATACCGTAGATAAGTCCTGTTTTGTCAAAAGCCTCTTTGTCAAGGATTTTTGTAAGGTATGCCCTAATTTGGTCTTTGTCGTTGTAGTCGGTAACATTCTTCTTGATGTGGTTGAACATTTTTACAACCTTGATGTTTGCACCGCCGTGCTTTGGTCCCTTAAGGGAACAAAGTGCCGCTGCAATAGCCGAATAGGTGTCTGTACCGGAGGAGGTTACAACGTGGGTTGTAAATGTGGAGTTGTTACCGCCGCCGTGTTCTGCGTGAAGCACCAAAGCCATATCAAGGAGCTTTGCCTCCAGCTTTGTGTACTGGCAGTCGGGACGGAGCATATACAGGATATTCTCCGCTGTGGAAAGCCCCATCTGTGGAGAATGAATGAACAAGCTCTGCTTGTTGTGGAAGTAGTTAAATGCCTGATAGCTGTAAACCGCCAAAACAGGCAAAATCGCAATTAACTGCAAGCATTGACGGAGAACATTTGGCACAGAGGTATCCTCTGCCTTTTCGTCATAGCTGTAAAGTGTCAAAACTTCCTTTGAAAGGGCGTTCATAATATTTCTTGAAGGTGCCTTCATAATAATGTCACGAACAAATGAGTCAGGCAAAGTTCTGTAATAGCTTAAAAGATTACTAAACTTATCAAACTGTTCTCTGTCTGGCAATTCACCTGTAAGGAGAAGATATGTTACCTCCTCAAAGCCGTAATGCTCGTCGTGGATAAAGCCCTTTACCAAATCCTCTATGCTGTATCCTCTGTAAAACAGCTTACCCGGAATAGAAATTCTCTTGCCGTCCTTGTGTGTTACCGAGGTAACCTCGGATATTTCGGTAAGTCCTGTTAAAACACCTTTTCCGTCTGCGTCACGCAAACCTCTCTTAACCTCGTATTTTGTGTAAAACTCCGGGTCAATATATCCGTTTTTACAACAGAGCTGGCTAAGTTCAACAATTTCAGGTGTTAGGTCGCTGTATCTTTTCATTAAATCACTTCCTTAAATGGTATATTGGGGTTATCTTTCGTTAAAATAATAACGATATTATAACACAAATCAAAAGCTTTGGCAATATACAAAAATTTGTATAATATATATTTATTATTTACCGCCTAAAATTATAATAAAACAGGCGTCCGCATTTGGGACGCCTTTGTCTTATATCTATAATATTGATTTTACATTATTTGTCAATAGTACTGCAAATTAATCCATTGATGTAATAATATCGTCTGCTGTTTTTCCCGGAGGAATCATTGGCAAAACATTTTCGTCAGGACTGATTACACAGTCAACCACAACAGGCTCGTTCATATCGTAAGCCTTCTTTAGCACAGAGGAAATTTCCTCCGGCTTTGTAATTCTCATTCCCTTAAGTCCGTAGCCCTTTGCAACCTCTACAAAGTCAGTAGCACGGTGGGGGTCTGTCTGTGAAAAATGGTTGTTGTAAAACAGCTTTTGCCACTGGCGAACCATACCAAGCACAGAGTTGTTCATAACAACTACTACAACAGGAATATTGTAGGACTTAAGGGTCACAAGCTCGTTGATGTTCATATGGAATGAGCCGTCACCTGTTACAAGGAAAACCCTCTTGTCCTTGTTAGCCATACTTGCACCGATGGATGCACCAAGACCAAAGCCCATTGTGCCAAGTCCGCCTGATGTGAGGAATGTGCGAGGAGTGAAAAATTCTGTCCTCTGTGCAACCCACATTTGATGCTGTCCAACATCGGTTGCAACAATGTCATCCCTCTGCTTAATATCATTAATTGCGTCCAAAATCTGATACGGATGGCAGTAGCCGTCCTTGTTAACACCGCTTATGGTAACCTGCTTTTTCCAGTCTGTTATCTCCTTAATCCAAGAACTGTTGTCCTTTTGCTGTGTACCGTCACACAGCTTTGCAAGTGTGTCCTTCAGGTCGCCCACAATCCAGTTGTCAACCTTAACATTCTTTTGGATTTCATTTTCGTCAATATCCATATGAATAATCTTTGCCTGCTGACCGAACTTTTCTCTGTCACCTGCAACTCGGTCGGAGAACCTTGCACCACAGGCGATAATCAGGTCTGCATTGTCGGTAGCCTTGCCTGTTTCATATCCGCCGTGCATACCGATATTTCCTACAAAGAGAGGGTGGTCGGCGGGCATACAGCCAAGTCCCATAAGTGAACAGCAAACAGGAGCGTCAATAAGCTCTGCAAACTTTACAAATTCCTCACTTGCGTTTGCGGAGATTATTCCACCGCCGGCATAGATAATAGGTCTTTTTGACTCCCTGATTAACTGCTGTGCCTCTTTGATTACGCTGTCCTTAACATCACAGCTATTCTCAACCTGAACCTTATCCTGCCTTGTGTATTCACACTTCATTGCAGTTATGTCCTTTGGAACATCAATGAGAACAGGACCCTTTCTTCCGCTTTGTGCAATTTCAAAAGCCTTGCGGATTGTGGGAGCCAAGTCCTCCATCTCCATAACAAGGAAAGATGCTTTTGTAATGGGCTTTACAACACTGGCAATGTCAACCTCCTGAAAGGCATCTCTGCCAAGCAAATCCCTTTGAACATTACCGCAGATTGCAACTACGGGAATAGAGTCAATATTTGCTGTGGCAAGACCAGTAACAAGGTTTGTAGCTCCGGGGCCTGAGGTTGAGAACACAACACCAACCTTGCCTGTTGAACGGGCATATCCGTCTGCGGCATGGGACGCACCCTGCTCGTGAGCAGTGAGAATATGTGTGATTTTATCCCTGTATTTATAGAGAGCGTCGTATGTATTCAGTGCGGCTCCTCCCGGATAACCAAACACTGTGTCAACTCCCTGTTCAAGCAAACATTCACAAATAATATCTGCACCTGTAAGTAACATAATTCCCCATCCTTCTTTCATAATATCTTCTCATTAATGGATTAATGAAACAAAAGCATAAAATAAAAAACTCCGCCTCTGTAAGAGACGAAGCAAATACTCCGTGGTACCACTCTAATTCGCTGTTTAATAAATACAGCCTTATATACATCAGGAATTTTTCAGCAAAAAATTCCGAATGTTGTCCCGATAACGCAGGACAGGCGTAACAGCTTAATTGCCAAGGCTTTAGGCTGTTAAGCTAACGGGCTACTTTCAAATGCCTGTACTACTGCCTTGCACCACCCGACAGCTCTCTGAAAATACCACAGCAATCTACTTCTCCCGATCAACGCTTTTGCTCTTTGAAATTTTCTATTTTTCGGAAAATGCCCTTGATTTTCCTTGTAATATTTTACTTTATATTTGTCAACTTGTCAAGTCGTTTTAAATTTTATATAATAGATATGTATATACTACTGTACAGGAGAAACCGATGACTCAAAAATTACCTAAAAACGCCAAAAAGGTGTGGAGGACAAGAGAAACCTTGATTTTCCTTTTGATTTCCTTTATCTGTGGCGGAATATATGTGTTTTCACCAATGATTGCCCTTATCGTTGAGGGAGTTAACTTAATAGCATTTCTGTTTATAATTTTTGTGGCTGTTCCCTATGTTTATTATGCCACAACCCTTGAGGTGAGGAAAGACGGAATTACAATCACAAAGGGTGTAATTTTCAGAAAAAGGATGAATATACTGGCTAAAAAAATACAGTATGTTGAGCTGATACAAACCCCTGTGCAAAGGCTTTTTAAGGTTTACACCGTAGCCTTTCACACAGCAGGAGCAACAGTTTTTGTCAGTCAGGTCGACTCCGAAATGGGGCATCATTTCAGGGCATATAAGGAGTAGTTTTTACCTTTTATTAGGGAAAGGAGGACAAAATGAAAAAACGAAACAGAAGATTATACAAAAAAGCTCATTTTTATACCTTTCTAAACGATTGCTCCCATTTTGCGCCTTTGCTGCTTTTCCCACTTTTGCAAAATCTACTCTTTAACCCTACATCCCTCTTGGCTATAATAACAAACTACGGTCTTTCCATACTTTGCGTTATTCTCCTGTTTATCGCAATTTGGCTTGAGTACAGAAGTATTCTGTATGTGGAAAAGGATAACAGCGTTTACACAAAAAAAGGATTTTTCTTCAAAAAAAGGGCGGATATTCCCTACGACTGTATCCAGTCTGTGTATATTCAAAAAAATCTTTTCACTCGACTTTTCTTTGGTGCAAGGCAATACTTCATCAACACCCCCGGCTCATACACAGCCAACGGCGACTATGCAATTTACCTTAGAAAGCGAAATTCACTTGAGCTTACAAAGGCGATTTTTGAAAAGCAGGAGGAGAGTATAAAATATCACGGTGGATTTTTGCGGATAATACTTATGTCGGCAACTTGGAGCAACGCCCTTACAGGACTTTTGATGTTTGCACCTGTACTGTACAAAACCTCCAGCACAGCAGGAGATTATCTAAAGGAATACTTCCTCACCAAAATGGATATTTCAAACTACATCATCAAAATCGGCGTACCTCCTGCACTTACGGGACTTGCCACCTTGCTCCTTGCAAGCTGGGTACTTGCATATATAATCCAGCTTTCTCAATACTCATTTTTCACAACGGAAATTTCCCATAATGTTATTCACATCAGCCGAGGCTTCCCCAACAGGACGGAATTTTTCACCTCAACCGACAAGCTGAATGCAATACAAATCAAGCAAAGCGTACTTATGCTTATCCTTAACCTAAAAAGCGTTTACATTAGGACAATAGGCGCAGGGGTGCAAAAAGGGGACAAAAGCATACTTATCCCTGCCGACAGGGACGAGGGAATCGACAAAATTTTAAGCCACATAACATCTCTGCCTAAAAAAGAAAACTATCAGATACGACCTAAAAAAACTGAATTTATGGCTTATCTGTGGTTTCCCTTTTACTCCATACTGGGCACAGTTGCCACAATGCTCCTCTTAAACCATTTTGGATATTTCGGGGAAATAGTGAGAGTACCTCTGTTTGTTTTACTGTCCATATTCATCTATTGGCTATTCTTCAGAATTTACGCCTACACAAAAAGCTCCATAACAATTTGCGACAAGGCGGTGCGAATTGACTACTTCTACCGACTTAACATAACAAGGACATACATCCCCTATGACAAGATACAGTATGTAAATGTATATCAAAGTCCATTTCAGCGAATGTACAAAACAGCCCACATAAAAATTTATATCTACTCAAACAAAAAACAGTACTACAAAATAAAATACCTTAAATACAACAAGGTAATGGAGGCTGTGGACTTAATCGAAACAAAGCTGAAATACGACTATGTTTCAAAGCATAGTTAATTAAATGAGAATTTTTCAAGAGCAAAATTAAATAACAAACAAAAAACCAAATAATCTGCGGTTTTTCGGAAATTTTAGGCACATCTTTTGATGTGCCTTTTCCCTATTGACAGGAAGGAAAATATGTGATAATATCAATACATAGATAATCTATGTATATATTTCCGAGGTATAGGGGTACATTATGGACAATAGGTTTATTAATGAGGTTTGCGGTACAATAAAAGACAAAAACGCAAAGGAGCAAATCAGGGCGGAGCTTGAAAGCCACCTAAGTGAAAAAATTGATTATTATGTGGAAATCGGCTACACAGAGGAGGATGCGGAAAGAAAGGCAACAGAGGATATGGGTAGTGCTGAGGATATTTCCGTCACCCTTAACTCCCTACACAGTCCAAAGTGGTACAAGGATGTCAAGACTTTGGTTGTTTCCGTAGCTATGATAATATTTGCCATAGCAAGGATTATTATTGATTTAACAGATTACGACATAAACTTTATGTATGGTGCAGAACAATATTCGGTAGACCACAGCATTGTTTATGACTTTATTGCAACAGGGATTTTCATTCTAATTTGTTTAGGTATCCACATTGCACGAAATGACAAAAACTTTAGGATTGCAATATTTCTTGTACCCTGTGTATCATTTTTATTATCCGGCAAATTTATATTTCCTTTCCTGTATTCATACATAACTATAATAGGCAAGGGTTTAGGATATTACACAGACAATATTTTCACCCATTCCATAGTACCGTCAGAATTAAAGGGTTACTATGAAATAATCCAGTGGATAGTCTTTGGCTTATTACTTATCTACTTAATATTTGTTCACATAGGAATACACCGCCACCAGCGAATGAAGGTAACAAAGAATTTTTGGAAACCTTTTAAGATAATTGAAAAGGCAGTTGCAGTTATCCTTGCAGTTAACCTTGTAATAATGGTAGGAGCAACAGCCTTTGCATATTTGAGAATTGATGATACAATAAGTGAGAATGAAAGATTAAGGGAAAATGCCTTTGACCTTGTAACACAGGAAAAGTATCATAACAAATCCAAAGAGGAGTTAGCGGAAATCCTTACTGCTAACGGTTACGAGGAAGGAAAAACAACAACATTTGAAAATACCGACACTTATGTTTACAACAATCAGAATATTTCTGTGGTTTTTCCTGAGGATAAGGGAAATGTTAATTACCTATACTATTCAATAAATACCCTTGATGACCTGCTAATTGACAACGGCAGAGGGCTTAACATTGAAGATTTAGACAAATTCAAAAAAGGTATGTACCAAGATGTGCAGAGTGGTGAAAATCAATCTTCTACAATTTGGTGGGAAGAATCAAACAGTACAACCATTGATGAATTTTTACAGTATGACCTTGCCCTGAAATGCCAATCGTCAGCCCTTGTATTAGGGAATAACAGTGACCACAACAGGGATGAATTAAACTACACCTTTAATTTCAGAATTAACAATAGTGACGAGTACAGTTCGGTTCAGTTGAATTTCCAGAACAACCAGCTATCAACTATGGTGTTATGGTCAGCAGATGCAGAGAGGATAACACAGGAAATCAAGCATTTGCATACGAAATAGAAAGTTAAGGAGGATTAATATGAAAGTCAGTAAAGAGTTAATAAAGGGCAGTACATCTATGCTTGTAATGAGTGTACTGAAAAACAAGGATTTATACGGATATAAAATTATAAAGGAAATTGAAACCTTAAGCGACAATGTGTTTTCCCTAAAGGAAGGCACTCTGTACCCAATACTCCACGCACTTGAAAAGGAAAATCTCCTTGAAAGCTACTGGGACGACAGCGACGGCAGGAAGAAAAAATACTACCACCTCACCAACAAGGGACAAAAGCAGATTATGGAGAAAAAGGAAGAATGGCAGGTATTTCAGAAGTCCGTCAACAAGGTTCTGGACTTTTCAATGGGATAAAAACCGGGCAAAAAAATGGGCTATCGCAATGAAGTTTTGCGGTAGCCTTTTTCCTTTAGTTTCTTTGCTTATTTAAGAAATTCCTTCATAACCTTAATTGAATTTTCGGCGGCTGTGTAGCGGAATTTTTCAAAATCTACAAATTCGTTGTTGTTAAAGTCGTCGCTGATGGAACGCAGTACTGCATAGGGCACCTTGTTGCGGTAGCAAACGTGTCCAACAGCACCGCCCTCCATTTCACAGCACAATGCTCCAAACTCATCTGCAATAGCCTTTCTCCTGTCAATACTTGCAACAAATGTGTCACCTGTTGCAACTCTGCCAAGCACAGCCTTTACTCCCTTTACCACTTCACAACATTTTAAGAGTTTTTCGTATGTAGTCTTGTCAGCGGGAATATCAATCCTCTTTTCGTCTGTGTACCAGATTTCTCCCCTTGGGTCGCCCATTTCTGTGCCGTCCATATCGTGCTGAACGCAGTCTTTTGATATTACAATGTCACCGATTTTTAAATCCTTGCTAAGACTTCCGGCAATTCCCGAATTAATAATAACATCAGGACTATAATAATCAATCATTATCTGTGTGCCTATGGCGGCGTTAACCTTGCCTATTCCGCACTCCAAAAGCACAACCTCACGGCTGTTAATTTCACCCTTATAAAAGTCAAGACCGGCAACAGTTTTTTTCTCTGTATTTGTCATAACTTCCTTTAGTCCGTCAACCTCAATTTTTAAAGCACAAATTATTCCTGTCATTTTTATCACTCCAAATTATCTGTTTCGTACATTATTATTGTCAATGCCACAAGTGGTGCTGTTTCTGCCCTTAAAATTCTTTTGCCCAGGGTAGCCTTTCTTCCTCCGTTTTTCAGCACCAAGTCAACCTCGTCACTGCTGAAACCGCCCTCACTGCCGATGAAGATGCTGATTTCCTTTGGCTTGTCCGAAAGTATATCCCTTACACTTTCTCCACCAAGCTCGTAAAAGATAACCTTTTCGCCATTTGCGTTTTCCACGCCTTTTTCAAAGGACACAGCATCACTAATCTTTGGTACAATTCCTCTGCCACTTTGCATAGCCGCCTGTTTTGCAATCTTTTGCCACCTTAAAATCTTTTTGCTCAAGGATTTTTGGTCGGGACGGCTGACGCACCGTGAGGAAATCACAGGGACAATCTCCGTCACTCCTATTTCCACAGCCTTTTGAATGATAAACTCCATCTTGTCACCTTTGGGTAGTGCCTGATACAAAGTTACCTTAACGCTCGGCTCAGCCTCACTTTGCTCACTTGACAAAATGCTGACCTCTACAATGTCCCCCTCAACCTTTTCAACAACGCAGTTGTGAACAGTTCCGCTGGGTGAACACAGGGTGAGATTTTCACCCTCTTTCATTCTAAGGCTTTTGGCAATATGACGACCGTCCTCACCGAAAAGGCTGTATTCCTTTGACTCAATTTCTTCATCAACAAAAAAATGTGGCATAGCTTTTCTCCTTTTTTCCTATAATAAATAATATATCAAAAGTAAAGTGTAATTGCAACAAGTCAAAAAATTTGATAATATTATTTTGAGGTGACTAACTAATATGACATATTTAATCACAGACAAGGATTATTATGAAAGAACACAGGGCATTGATACCAAGGGCATTGAAGAAAGCCTTGTGCATCTACTGTACGAAAAGCATATGAAAATCGCAACAGCAGAAAGCTGTACCGGCGGTATGATTTCACAGCGAATCACCAATGTAAGCGGTGCAAGTAATGTATTTGACTGCGGAATATGCTCCTATGCTAACATTATAAAGGAAAAGCTACTTGGGGTGTCAAACAAAATCCTAAGCACCTACGGTGCAGTTAGCAAGGAAACCGCCACACAGATGTGTCAGGGTATAATGAAGGTTGCCTACTCCGACATTGGACTGTCAACAACAGGAATAGCCGGACCAACAGGGGGAAGTAAAGACAAGCCTGTGGGACTGGTGTTTATTGGAATTGCAACAAAAAGCCACACCACAATATGTAGAGCAGAGTTTTGCCACTATGCACAACACTCAAGGGACGAAGTAAGGACTATGGCAACAAATCTTGCAATGCTCCTTGCCACAGAGGAGCTATCCAAACTTTAAGGAACCACTGAATAATAGAAAATACTTGCTTTTTGTCAGGTTTTATGGTAATATTCTTATTGATAATTTTTACCACAGATGCGGGGGTAAAAAGGCAGTTTTTAAGGATCGCATCAATGCTTTGTATACATTATTAAAATTAAAGCATTACAACTTTATATTTAGAACGGAGTTGACTTTATGGCAAGAGAAGCCGGCATTTTAATGCCAATCACCAGTTTATCATCCCCTTACGGAATCGGTACTCTGGGTAAAGAAGCTCGTGAGTTTGCAGATTTCCTAAAGAAGGCCGGTCAAAAGATTTGGCAGATTCTTCCCGTTGGACCTACAAGCTACGGTGACTCACCTTACCAATCCTTCTCCACCTTTGCAGGTAACCCTTATATGATTGACCTTGACACTCTCAAGGACGAGGGTCTGCTTACACAGGAGGACATTGACAAGGGATACTGGGGTGACTCAGAGTTTGAAATTGACTATGCTACAATCTATTATTACAGATTTGATGTTCTCAGAGTAGCATTTGAAAATTTCAAGAAAAATTGCGACAGAAAACCTTTTACTGCTTTCAAGAGAAAGAACAGCAAGTGGCTTAAGAATTATGCCCTCTATATGGCTGTAAAGCAGAGCTTTGATATGAAAGCTTGGACAGAATGGCCTGATGAGGAGATTAAACTCAGAGAGCCTGAGGCTGTTAAAAAGTACGAAAGAAAGTTTAAGGACGAAATCGACTTTTGGAGCTTCCTACAGTACAAGTTCTATGAACAGTGGGAATCCTTCAGAGAATATGTAAACGGTCTGGGTATTAAAATCCTGGGTGATATGCCTATTTATGTTGCTATGGACTCCGCAGATACTTGGGCCAATCCTGAAATTTTTTGGTTTGACGAAGAAAACCAGCCTGTTTGCGTTGCCGGTTGTCCACCGGACTACTTCTCCGCAACAGGTCAGCTTTGGGGCAATCCTCTTTATGACTGGGATTATCTGAAAGAAACAGATTATGAATGGTGGTTTAACCGCATAGCCTCAGCTGCAAAGCTCTTTGATATTTTGAGAATTGACCACTTTAGAGCTTTTGATACTTACTATGCCATTCCTTATCCTGCCGAAAATGCTATCGGCGGCGATTGGTATGACGGACCGGGCATTGAGTTCTTTGAAATGATGAAGGAACAGCTTGGTGACCTTCCGATTGTTGCTGAAGATTTAGGCGACCTTTTTGACAGCGTAAAGGAACTCCTTGAGGATACCGGTTACCCTGGAATGAAGGTTTTGGAGTTTGCTTTTGATAGTGGCGAAGGTAATGATTATCTCCCACATCACTACACCGAAAACTGTGTTGTTTACACCGGCACACACGACAACGACACCCTTATGGGTTGGGCGTCAACTGCAAAGCCGGAGGATGTTGCCTATGCAAAGAGCTACTGTAACATCAGTGATGACGAGGGCTTTAACTGGGGCATCATCAGAACAGCCTACAACAGTGTAGCAGACACAGCTATCATTCAGATGCAGGATATTCTCGGCCTTGGCACAGAGGCAAGAATCAATGTTCCGTCCACACTTGGCGGTAACTGGGTTTGGAGAATTGACAGCACTATGTTAACTGACGAACTGGCAAACCGCCTTAAGGAAATGGTAATCAGCAGTTCAAGACTGGAGGAAAATTAAAATGAGCATTATTGAAAATCTTGAATTAACAGCAAAGAACGACTACTGTAAAACCCTTAAAGAGCTTTCTCCTGCAGAGCTTCACCTTTGCCTTGGCAAGGCTATGATGGGCGAGATTTCTTCTGACTGGGAAAAGTGCAAGAAGAAGCATGCTTCCAAGAGAAGAGCATACTACTTCTCCGCAGAGTTCCTTATGGGTAGAATGATGTACAACAACCTTTACTGTATGGGTATTCTTGACACAACCAAGAAGCTCCTTAAGTCAAAGGGCATTGACATCAATGTATTTGAAGATATTGACGACGCAGCCTTGGGTAACGGCGGTCTTGGCAGACTTGCAGCTTGTTTCCTTGATTCTGCAGCTACACAGGAGGTTCCTCTTGACGGTTACGGAATCCGCTACAAGTACGGTCTGTTCAAACAGCTTATCGAGGACGGTTATCAGGTAGAGGTTGCTGACAACTGGCAGAAGTTTGAGGATCCATGGTGTATTCGCCGTGAGGAAGACGCTGTTGAGGTTCGCTTCCAGGGTCAGACAGTTAAGGCTGTTCCTTATGATATGGCTGTTATCGGCTACGGCGGAAAGAGCATCAACACTCTCCGTCTATGGCAGGCAGAGGCTGTTGAAGAATTTGACTTCCTTGCTTTCAACGCATCACATTATGACGAGGCTGTTAAGGCTAAGAATGACGCTGAAAACATTTCTCAGGTACTTTATCCAAACGACAACACTCACGAGGGTAAACTCCTCCGTCTTAAGCAGCAGTATTTCTTCTGTTCTGCTTCCCTTCAGGACATCATCAAGAGATACAAGGCAAAGTACGGCAACGACTTCAGCAAGTTTGCTGACCACGCAGCTATCCAGCTTAACGATACTCACCCTGTTATCTCTATCCCGGAGCTTATCAGACTTCTCGGTCTTGAGGGTATAAGCTTTGAAGAAGCACTTAAGATTGCACAGAAGACATTTGCTTATACAAACCACACAGTACTTGGCGAAGCTCTTGAAAAGTGGAACAAGAACCTCATCAGAGAAATTCTCCCTGAGATTCTTACAATTATCGAGAGAATCGCTATTCACGAATACAACGATATGCACTCCAAGGGTGTTAGCGACGCACAGTTTGCTAAGAAGATGGCTATCATTGACGGCGACCTTGTTCATATGGCAAGACTTGCTTGTTATGTTGGCTCCTATGTTAACGGCGTTGCTTGGATTCATACAGAAATCCTTAAGGACGACGTTCTCAAGGAATGGTATGAGCTTTATCCTGAAAGATTCCAGAACAAGACAAACGGTATCACACAGAGAAGATGGCTTGGACTTTGCAACCCTGAGCTTGCTGACTTCATCACAGAAAGAGTTGGCGACGGCTGGTTGAAGGACCTCTCTCTCCTCAAGGGTCTTGAAGAGAATCTTGACGCTAAGACAGTTCGTGCATTCAACACAATTAAGAAGAAGAAGAAAACTCAGCTTGCTAAGTACATCAAGGAAACTGAGGGTGTTGACATTGACCCATCCTTCATCTTTGATATTCAGGTTAAGAGACTTCACGAATACAAGAGACAGCTCCTCAACGCTTTCTCCATTTTGATGATTTACAACAAGCTCAAGAAGGGCGAGCTTAAGAACTGGCAGCCAACAGCCTTTATCTTTGGTGCAAAGGCAGCTCCGGGTTACGCAAGAGCAAAGGCTATCATCAAGTTCATCAACGAAATTGCAAAGCTTGTTAACAACGACCCTGATACAAAGGATAAGCTTATGGTTCACTTTGTTCAGAACTACAATGTATCCTACGCTGAAAAGATTGTTGTTGCTGCTGATGTTTCAGAGCAGATTTCCACAGCAGGTACAGAGGCTTCCGGTACAGGTAATATGAAGTTTATGCTTAACGGTGCTGTAACTCTCGGTACTTATGACGGTGCTAATGTTGAGATTGCTCAGCAGGCAGGCATTGAAAACGAGTACATCTTCGGCGCAAGAGTTGAAGAGATTGACAAGCTCAAGGCTGAAAAGAGCTACAACCCAAGAGAAATCTACGACAACGACCCTGAAATCAAGGCTGTTCTTGACACACTTGTTGACGGAACATTCTCTGACGGCGGTGCAGTTGGCGAGGGTTCATTTGCAGAGCTTTACACAGGTATCCTCAACGGTACAACATGGCACGACCCAGACCACTACTTCCTGCTCCTCGACCTTAAGGACTATGTTGACACAAAGATTCAGTGCAACAAGGACTATCAGGACAGAACAGCATTCGGCAAGAAGTGCTTAATGAACATTGCAAACGCAGGTATGTTCTCATCAGACAGAACAATCCTCCAGTACGCAAAGGATCTCTGGCACGTAAAGTAATTTAAACTTAATAATTTAGGTTGTCAGTTATGACAACTTACAAAAGTCGGGTAATTCAGATGAATTACCCGACTTTTTTCAATAATAATACCTTATTCAATTTACAAACTATATTTAATTTTTTCTATAACCTTCATAAGTGATTTTTTTGGAACAGCCAAAACAACCCCGTCAAGAGCCATTTCGCTTCCTCCTGCACTTCCTACACCGGCCTGAACCCAAGCCGACAAAATAATGCTGTCCTCGTCTAACTCCAGCTTTACAAATTTCATAGCCGATAACAAACCTGTACCCTTTTTCCATACCGTTTCACCGTTTTTGGAAATTTCCTTAAATCCATTTTCCATTAGGATTGAAGTTGCTGTTTTGTACGCTTTGTCAGCATTATCTCTATACGGTAACTTTATTGTTGTTCGAGCCATAATATCACCTCGTATCTGTTAATTCACAGCCACATCTTGGGCATTTTGTGCAATTTGCAGAAATATTAATTCCGCAGTTGGGACAAACATTCCCGGACTTAACACCATTATGGCTTCCTGTGATTTCGTTTAATTTTCCCTCATTTTTATTCTTGATAACAGAAAAAATGATAGTCATAATTCCTGCTACAAGCAAAATTATGGAAATGATACAAATTGCCATTAATGTTTTCTCATGACTTGAAAATGGAGAAGTATAGCTGTAACGACGGTCATTCATTATGTAAATTATAGAACCGAATGTTCCGGCTGTGCCAAATGCAGTCATAAGATAGCCTATAACCATATTCATTTAATCACCCCTAATAACTCACTGTTTTTCATATGTTTCCTTATGAAGAATAAGTGTATCTCCGGAAAGATAATAATAATCATTATCATCTAACGCCTGTTCTTCATTTTCAGCCTTTTCAATATTTATTTTTCCGTCCCACTCCATAGTCAATATAAGTGTTCCGTCATCCTGTATTTTGTATGAAACAGGGTCTGCACTGGTATGACCACGTATAGGTAAATCAGAACAGGTGCCGTCTTCATTAAAATACATTTTTGAATCCGTTACTTCCCCGTCATTGTTTATTTTTGCCCAAGTGCCAACAAGAGGGTCGCCTCCACAGCCAGCCAAAACAGTACAGAGCATAACACAGGTTAATAACAAAGCTAAAATTCTTTTCATCATTTTCCCTCCTTTGCAAGTTTTTTAAGCTTCATAACTGTATTATATCATCGTGTATTACATATTGCAATACAAAAAGTAGCACTACTTTTTTGTGTAATTTGCATACAATAGTATTATAGATTGTATTGCAGGAGAAAAAATGATGAGAAAATTTAAAATACCCCAAATACCCCAAACAACCAGCAAAAGCATACGATTTCCCAATGATGTAATTGACGAGGTAGAATCTGCCCTTGTTGGAACTGATTGTACATTTTCTGCTTTCGTTGTGGAGGCTGTTCGGGTTGCCTTGGAAAACCTGAAAGAGGACGAAGAAGAAGGCTCTGACCAATAGTAGCACAATCCCTCGGCACTTTAATTTAGCCGAGGGAATTTTTATCTATAATTATATTGTTTACAAAATAACTAAAACTACACACTTTAGCTCACTAATATTGGCACTTGCGATACTTGAACTTACTATGTAAAAATGATAAAATTATAATGTGATATTTTAGGGTGTAGCAGAATATCTGCTACACTAAATGATTTTGAAAGGAATGACTGCAATGGGTATGACTATGACTCAGAAGATTCTTGCGGCACACGCAGGACTGCCTGAGGTTAAAGCGGGACAGCTTATTGAGGCAAATTTGGATTTGGTACTTGGCAATGATGTTACCTGTCCTGTTGCTATAAATGTTTTTGAAGAAAATGGCGCTGACTCCGTATTTGACAACACAAAAATTGCAATGATTATGGATCACTTCACCCCTAACAAGGATATTAAAGCCGCTGAACAGGTGAAGATTTCCCGTCAGTTTGCTGACAAATATGATATTAAGAATTATCGTGATGTAGGTCAGATGGGCATTGAACACGCACTTCTGCCTGAAATCGGACTTGTAGGTCCCGGTTCTCTGTGCATAGGCGCTGACTCCCACACCTGTACATACGGTGCTCTGGGTGCATTTTCAACAGGCGTCGGCTCAACAGATATGTGTGCCGGTATGATTTCCGGCAAGGCTTGGTTTAAGGTACCATCCGCTATTAAGTTTGAGCTTGTTGGCAAACCACAGGGTTATGTCAGCGGTAAGGATGTTATCCTGCACATCATTGGTATGATTGGCGTTGACGGTGCTCTCTACAAATCAATGGAATTTTGCGGTGAGGGCATCAAGTACCTGAATATGGACGACAGACTTTGTATTGCAAATATGGCTATTGAGGCAGGTGGCAAAAACGGCATTTTCCCTGTTGACGATATTACAAGAGAATACTGCAACGGCCGTTTCCAGGGTGAGCCTGTGGAATACACAGCAGACGAGGACGCACAGTATGACGAAACATATGTAATCGACCTTTCCACCCTCCGCCCCACAGTTGCTTTCCCACATCTTCCCGAAAACACAAGGACTGTTGACGAAATCGGCGAAACAGAGGTTAAGATTGACCAGTGTGTTATCGGCTCCTGTACAAACGGCAGACTTTCCGACCTGAGAGCCGCCGCAAAGGTGCTAAAGGGCAAAAAGATTGCAAAGGGTGTAAGATGTATCATATTCCCCGGTACTCAGCAAATCTGGAAGGACGCAATGCACGAGGGACTGTTTGACATATTCATTGACGCCGGTGCTGTTGTTTCAACTCCTACCTGCGGACCTTGTCTTGGCGGTCATATGGGCATTTTGGCTGCCGGTGAAAAGGCAATTTCCACAACAAACAGAAACTTTGTTGGCAGAATGGGTCACGTTGACAGCGAGGTTTACCTTGCATCCCCTGCGGTTGCTGCGGCATCTGCTGTAAAGGGCTACATCACCGACCCTGAAAAGCTTTGATAAGGAGGAAACATAATGAATGCACATGGCGTAGTACATAAATACGGGGACAATGTTGACACAGATGTTATCATCCCTGCAAGATACCTTAACACATCCTCTCACAGCGAGCTTGCCGCCCACTGTATGGAGGATATTGACAAGGACTTTGTTAAAAATGTAAAGAAGGGCGACATTATTGTAGCCGAAAAGAATTTTGGCTGTGGTTCATCCCGTGAACACGCACCAATCGCTATTAAGGCATCAGGTGTAAGCTGTGTTATCGCCTCAACCTTTGCAAGAATTTTCTACAGAAATGCTATTAACATCGGTTTACCGATTCTTGAATGTGACGAGGCAGCCAAGGAGATTAAGTCCGGGGACACAGTTTCCGTAAACTTTGACACAGGGGTTATCACAGACGAAACAACAGGCAAAACCTATCAGGCAGAGCCATTCCCTGAGTTTATCCAAAACATAATCTCAAAGGGCGGATTAATCAACTCGATACTTAATAAATAATTTTTTATTTTTTGGAGGACAGAATATGAAAAAGATAACAAGCATTGTAGTTATTGTGGCAGTTGTACTTTCTTCTTTGGTCTTTACAACAGGTTGCAGCAAAAAGCAAGAGGTTGACCTTTCCGAGTATTTATCCTACGAGGGATTCAGCGGTTTTGCTACACTAATGGAAGAGCCTGAGCTTGAGGATTACGAAACAAAGTATGACGACCTTAAGGAAAAGAGAAAAGAAGCACGACTTGATGACGACGACAGCAAATATGATGAATACACCGAAAAAATGAGGTCTTTAAGAAACCTTAACAAAGCACTTGAAAACGTTAAGTTCAAGTTAGTTAAGGGCAAAGACGGCAATCTTTCAAACGGCGACACCATCAAGGTTAAGGCAAGATATAACGAGGATAAGATTGATAAGTATGATGTAGAGTTTGTTGCTGACGAATTTGAAACAAAGGTAAAAGGGCTTGAAGAAAAGGAAGTTGTTGACCCATTTGACAGCTCCAAAGTCACAATTACCTTCAGCGGTCTTGACGGTGACGGTAATGTTGATGTAGAGGAAAAGGATGACGACAGCGACTACTCAATTTACTACTCTGCCGACCCAAGCTATGACCTTAAGAACGGCGACAAGGTAACTGTTACAGCATCACTTTACAGCGAGGACTACATCCTCAAAGGCAGTGAGGACGGCGAAAAGGTAACAAAAGAGTTTACTGTTGAGGGTTTGGGAGAAATTCCTAAGACAATCGACAGCAGTATCGACAGCACCGTTCCAACAGAGGCAATCCTTGAAGAACTGAAGGATGAGTACGAAGTTGAAGTAGGTGACGAAGGCGAAGGCTACGACTTTGGCATAGAGGCTGACGATTATCACTTTGCCGAATTCAAGATTAACAAGGTATCCGACTTTAAGCTTGTAAAGACTCTTTACGGATATACCGATGACAATTACGGCAAGCCTGCATGTGCATACGGACAGATTTACTCCCGTACATATACTGTAAAAATACTTGACCCTTCATATGGCTCAAAAATCAAAAAGGGTGCAGTAAAGAATGTTACAGCCTACTATATGGGATACATCTCCGGCGGTTATCTGATGGTTTCCGACAACAAGCTTGTTCAGATTAACGGCGACTACGATATGTACTGTGCTACCTCATCAAAAGAAAATGTAAAGGATGCAGTGGATTCCTTCAAGAATACCTATGCTTCCGATTACACCGTTACAGAGGTAAAGTAATTAATGTAAAACAAACCTCACATATAGGCACTCTCCGTAAGGCAGAGTGCCTATTTCTTTATAAAATGTTTGTATTTTGCAAATATTTTTACTTATTTTATAATTTGTGATATAATTTTTAAAAAACACTTGACTGTAAACAAGGTTTATACTGTATAAAGGATACGGAGGTGAAATAATGAAAATAAAAGAAGTTGAAAATTTACTTTCTGTTTCCCGTTCTAATATCCGTTTTTATGAAAAAGAGGGGCTACTAAATCCCGAGAGAAAGTCTAACAATTATAGAGATTATAGCGAAGAAGATATAGCTGTACTGAAGAAAATTTTGGTATTAAGAAAACTTGGATTCTCCGTAGAAGAAATTTCATTGATGCAGAAAGGTGAACTTTCTCTTGCTGAGGCGTCATACGAAAATATTAGTAGATTAGAAAAAGAGATTGCCTCCCTAGAGGGTGCTTTGAAAATAACCAAATCTCTTTCAACAGAAAAGACATCCTTTGAAACATTGGATCAGGAACGTTTATGGAACGATATTGTACAATCAGAAAACAACGGTCAAGGATTTGTTGATATTTGCAAAGACTATCTTTTTTTTGAACAGCATATGTTTGATAATATGTGGAAATATGTATTCTTTCACAATTTAGAAAAATCACGCAAAAGGTATGGTGCACTTGTTGCCTATATTATAGTACTGTTGATTTGTGTAGTTCGAGGAATTGCAAATATAGTGATTTGGAATGAACCCTTTTGGATTGGTTTTTCATATCCAATCATACTCTTTGCTATTGGTTCAATTATTATCCTACCAATATACATACTAAATAAAAAGTCACCAAAAGTTGCATCTGTTGTCTGTAATATCCTTGTAATATTAGGTATTATTTTAATTGCTTCCTTTGTCTTATTAATTTTAATTGGAATAATAAAATTAATCTTTTCATAAATTATGTATAGGTATTTGTGACACCGGACACTAACTACCTAAAAAGTAAAAGCTCCCCAAAATGGGGAGCTTTCAGCTTGTCGAAAAAACTCGAAATTCAGGTTAACCGGATTTCGAGTTTTTGATTT
>JBJEOZ010000189.1:0-4534 GCA_051880975.1 Ruminococcus sp. | reverse complement strand
ATGATTATTTGCGGTATATAAATTTTGTAAGATAAGGTGGTGATATGATGAAAGAAAAGGATTTATTTTCAGATAACGAAACACTTTCTTTTCTCTACGGAGATAGCTACATAGAAATATTTGACGAAGATGATGATGAATATTGTCCTTTCTTCATAGATGACGAGATTTAAGCGAATTTTATTTCGCCCCAAAAGCAGCGGAGGGTTGCTTTTGGGGCGTTTTTAGTTCAATGGAAAATGGAAAATGCATAATTCGGAATTCAGAATAGGAGTACAAAATGAAAGTTTTATTTTAATTCCTTCAAAACAAAATAAATTTACATATTGATGAAATTTGATTATTATAATTGGATAATATTCACAAAAATACTTAAAATGAAGTATTTGAAGTTGAAAATTTCAAAATGAGTGGTATAATCATAGTATGGGTAGTAGATGCAATGGTAAGTTTGCGGTATGAAAATGACATTTTTCTACATCTAACTTTCAAAAATCAAATTTATCGGCGTTATCTAATTATGGGTTTATAAAAAGAATAGGTATAAATTCTACAACTAAAATCTACTCACAATAAAATAATCCTTAGGAGGAATTGCAAATGTCATATGTTGATGAAGTGCTTGCAAGAGTTAAAGAAAAGAATGCAAGCCAGCCTGAATTCTTGCAGGCTGTTGAAGAGGTTCTGGAATCATTAAGACCTGCTGTTGAGGCAAACGAAGAAAAGTTTAAGAAGGAAGCTCTCCTTGAAAGACTTACAGAGCCTGAAAGACAGATTATTTTCCGTGTTCCTTGGGTTGACGACAACGGTCAGGTTCAGGTTAACACAGGTTACAGAGTTCAGTTTAACTCTGCTATCGGACCTTACAAGGGTGGTTTAAGACTTCACCCATCAGTAAATATCGGTATCATCAAGTTCCTTGGCTTTGAGCAGATTTTCAAGAACAGCCTTACAGGCCTTCCAATCGGCGGTGGTAAGGGTGGTTCTGACTTTGACCCTAAGGGCAAGTCAGACAGAGAAGTTATGGCTTTCTGCCAGAGCTTTATGACAGAGCTTTGCCGTCATATCGGCGCAGACACAGACGTTCCTGCCGGTGACATCGGCACAGGTGCAAGAGAAATCGGCTATATGTACGGTCAGTACAAGAGAATCAAGGGCGTTTACGAGGGTGTTCTCACAGGTAAAGGCCTTTCCTACGGCGGTTCTCTTGCAAGAACAGAGGCAACAGGCTACGGACTTCTTTACTTAACAGAAGAAATGCTCAAGTGCAACGGCATTGACATCGCAGGCAAGACAGTTGCAGTTTCCGGTGCAGGTAATGTTGCTATTTATGCAACCCAGAAGGCACAGCAGCTTGGTGCAAATGTTGTAACAGTTTCTGATTCAACAGGCTGGATTTACGATTCTGAGGGCATTGATGTTGAACTCCTTAAGGAAGTTAAGGAAGTTAAGCGTGCAAGACTTACAGAGTATGCTGCACAAAGACCATCAGCCGAGTACCACGAGGGTAAGGGCGTTTGGACAGTTAAGTGTGATATTGCTCTTCCTTGTGCAACACAGAACGAGCTTGACCTTGAAGATGCAAAGACACTTGTTGCCAACGGCTGTATTGCAGTAGCAGAGGGTGCAAATATGCCTACAACTCTTGAGGCTACAAAGTACCTCCAGGATAACAAGGTTCTCTTTGCTCCCGGCAAGGCTGCAAACGCAGGTGGCGTTGCTACTTCTGCTCTTGAAATGTCACAGAACAGCGAAAGACTTTCTTGGACATTTGAAGAGGTTGACAGCAAGCTGAAGAACATTATGGTTAACATCTTCCATAACCTTGACAACGCAGCTAAGAAGTATGGCTTTGAGGGCAACTATGTTGTAGGTGCAAACATTGCCGGCTTTGAAAAGGTTGTTGACGCTATGACAGCTCAGGGTATTGTATAATTTATACCTAAACAGATACAAGAAATAATTTAGGCAGTGCAAAAACGCACTGCCTTTTTTCTTTTTGTAGTTGAATTTCCATTTTAGTTGTGATATACTCTTATACGAAAAACTTAATATGAATATGAACAAGGGAAATACGGTGAAAGTCCGTTGCAACTTCCATTACTGTGATTTTTACGGAAAACTTTATTCCGTAAATTAAGCCAGATTACTTGTCATATTTAGGGTTTTATAGCTTTTGGGTAAGAAGAGTGACCGTCTTGCATAGTGCATAGCATAGCTATGTCTTTTTGTGTTGTGCATTTTTGGTATCTCTTTGCCCTTTAGCAAGGAGATTTTTTTATTTTGAGGTGAAAGAGAATGAAAAAACTGGTTTCATTAGTACTTGCACTTATGATGATTTTTTCTGCAAGTGCAACATTCAGCGCAGAGGACACAAAGGCATTTGACGGTTATGTATATATGACTGTTGAAAAGTTAACCTTGGGTCAGGGCTTTGTGAATGAGCCTGTAAAGGTTGGCTACTACAAGGAGGATTCACTTGGTGATATTACAGAGAGGTGCCTTGGTGAAAAAAGCACCTTTAAGGGTGATATATCACAGTATTACCTTGAGGGTGTTGTTGATGGAGGAAATCCACAGAATTGGAGTGAAAAGGATATTCCGACTGACATATACAACAAGCTGATGCAGTCAGGTGAAGAAATCACAGACAGGGCAGAGGAGAATATATTACAGTCCTACGATTTTTCCCAATACGGCGGTTGGATGTTTACAGTGGATAACACAGGAACAAATGCCGGTGCCGGGTCTATAAAATTAGGTGAGGACAGCTCCAAAGGATATTGTTATGAGGACGGAAGTGTAATCCGTCTGCAATATTCCCTGTACGGTTACGGCGAGGATATTGGCATAAGCTACGGCTATATGCCTTTTGAAACAACAAACACATTTGCCGACAGAAGTGAACTTATCGCCTATGTTTCAGAGATAAAGGATAGTGGCGAAACAGAAAAATACGGTGACGCATACAGTAATGCACTTTCTCTCCTTAGCAAGTGGAATATTACAAAGGAAGAAATTGAAAGTGCAATTTCGGCTCTTGATGAAGTTGGCAACACATCTACTTCGGACGAAGTTGAGGATAATCATAATGCACAATGGAAAGGTGCAATGAACAACTTTAAAGACGGCAACGCTGTAACCGACATACCTATTGTTAAGAATGAGCCGGAGGAAAAGTGGTCTTATGCTCTTAACAGAGAGGTAGGCTCTTGGGGTTATTACTATGCAGGTCAAACCGTCATTGTTGATGATTACCTCTACGGCACAGGGGGTGGCAAGCTCCACAAGGTGGATATTGAAACAGGTGAGGGAGAGGCTGTTGCCACAGCAGGTTCCTCTGACTTTTCCTATGACTATATGGCTTACGGTGACGGTATGCTCTTTGTTGCAACAAGTAATGTAGTAGAAGCCTTTGATATTGATACATTAAAGTCCATTGGCAAGGTTACAGGGAGCTTTAACTATTACCACCCTGTTCAGTACAACAAGGGCTATGTGATTTGTAACGGTAACATTTTTAGAGTGAATAAAAATTCAGAAAATGTACTTGAAAAAGTTGGCGACTTCCCCATTGGCGGTGACAATTTCTGTTGGTCACAGGGTGCTTTTGTAGGCGACTACTTCTATGTTACGGCCACAAATAATATCTATTGTGTAGATTACAAGACAAATACTGTTGCATATAGCTATAGCTTTGACCCCGACAGCTCAGCATCATTCATTACCGGTCAGGTTTGCTATGACGAAAAAACAGGTTATCTGTACTGGGCGTCATATCAGCAGAACAATCTTTATGCAATCAGTATTAACAAGGACGGTAGATTTGATGCCTCCTCCTACACATCAGCTGACATAGGTCAAAAGAGTGTTTGCGCACCTGTTGTTTACAACAACCGAATTTATGTTGCAGGACAAAGCGGTGTTATCACAGTAATTAACGGCGACAGTACAAGTGATGAATTTTTGTCTGTGATTTACAAAACAGATAATTCAGTTATGAAAATTCAGTCAAACCCAATCCTCTCTACTGCATACGAAGAGGAAACAGGCAATGTTTACATCTATGTTCAAAGCTACAATGCCCCGGGTAATATCTATTACCTTGAGGATAACAGCGACAAAACTTCGGGAGAGTTAACACTTCTTACAAACCTTACAACAGATAGTACAGTAGCCTATGCCTTTGAACAAATTGCAATAGACAAGGACGGTTGCATTTACTTCTACAACGAAGAGGGTTACCTCTATTGCTACGGCGAAAAGGAAAGACATACCTATAATGAATACACCTCTAATTTAGACGGCACTCACAAAAAGCTTTGTGATAAGTGTGAAAAGGAAGAAACAGAAAACTGTTCCTTTACAGATGGTGTATGCACTAACTGCGGATGCCACTGTGACGAGGGTATTTACGGAGATTTAAATCTTGACGGAGTAGTTGATGTTCGTGACGCTGTTGTTTTACAAAAGTATTGTGTGAAGATAGGACAACTTAGTGAAAATCAGGAGTTCCTTGCTTTGTTTGACGGTA
>JBJEOZ010000188.1:0-4550 GCA_051880975.1 Ruminococcus sp. | reverse complement strand
GCCGTTGCTGTATGCAATTTCACTTGCTCTCTCGTGGTGAATCGATGTAACATTACCGCCGCACTTTGCAATAATTTTAGAAACCTGTTCAAGCTGTCCCGGCTTGTCCATAAGCTCAATGCAAAGGCTTGCACTTCTGCCTGTGTTCATAAGACCTCTCTTAATCACCCTTGAAAGGATGGTAACATCAATATTACCGCCTGAAACAACGCAGACAACCTTTTTGCCCTTAACAGGCAGTTTATTAAACATTACCGCCGCTACGGAAACAGCACCTGCACCCTCGGCAATCATCTTTTGCTGTTCAATAAGTGCCAAAATTGCAGAGGAAATTTCGTCCTCGCTAACGGTGACGATTTCGTCAACATAATCCCTAACAAGCTTAAATGTATTTTCGCCCGGCTCCTTAACCTTGATACCGTCAGCAATGGTGTTAACTCTGTCAAGAGAAACAATCTTGCCCTGCTTTATGGACTCAAACATACATGGCGCACCCTCTGCCTGAACACCGTAAACCTTAACCTTTGGGTTCAGCTTTTTACAGGCAAATGCAACACCGCTGATTAGTCCGCCACCGCCGATTGGAACAACAACAGCGTCAACATCGGACATTTCCTCCATAATTTCCAGACCGATTGTGCCCTGACCTGCAATTACATTAATATCGTCAAATGGGTGAACAAATGTGTAGTTGCACTTGTCACGAAGCTCAATAGCCTTGTTGTAGGCGTCGTCGTAAACACCGGGAACCATACAAACCTCTGCACCGTAATTCTTGGTAGCCTCAACCTTGGAAATCGGCGCACCGTCAGGCAGACAGATAAGTGACTTAATTCCGTACTTTGTGGCGGCAAGTGCCACGCCCTGTGCGTGATTGCCGGCAGAACAGGCAATAACACCGTGGGACTTTTCTTCATCACTTAACTGTGAAATCATATATCCCGAGCCTCTCAGCTTAAAAGAACCTGTAAGCTGTAAGCACTCAGGCTTTAGATATACATTACAATCCTTGTTGATTTTTGGAGCCTCCACCAGCTTGGTTTCTCTCACAACATCCCTGAGAACATGGGATGCGTGATAGATTTTGTCAAGTGTTAACATACTATTTACCTCTATTCTCAAAAAAATAAAAAGCCTTCGCCTCACAAAGAGACGAAGACCAAAATCTCCGTGGTACCACTCTTCTTATTGTCAAAGACAATCACTTGTACGCACACTAACATATGCTGTCCTTTAACGCAGAACATACGGACTCTCTTACTTATTCTATTTCAGATGTCAGCTCAAGGGTGATTTTCCGCATTAATCCTTATTGCCTTGCACCAAACGGCAACTCTCTGAAAGGATTTATATACAGACTGTCCCTGTCATTGCTCTTAAGTACTTATTTTATTCCCAAAAAACCGATTTGTCAACAGTTTAAGAAAAATAAATTCCAAAGGTTACCACAAATTTTTAATTATATGTAGACTTAGTTGTTTTCAAAGGTGTACTTCAAAAAGTCGGGGAAGATAGCCCTCCAAAAATGCTCGTTGTGACAGGCCTCTTTGTATTCCTTTAGAATAACCTTGTCCTTTGGATAGTTGATGTTTTCAAGATATTCCGGCATTTTCTTTGCGTATTCCATAAGGCTTGTTTCCAGGCTGTCACCGTCACCGTTGTAGATGTACACAAGTGGCTCGTTGCCTTCAAATTTTAAACCCTTAAGATAACTGTTCCACACATCATCACCGTAAAGCAAGAATGCAGGTGACAAAGCTCCTATGGAAGAAATTTTGTCGGGATGCTCCATACCAATGTAAAAAGCCTCAATTCCGCCTGAGGAGCTACCGCAAACGCTTGTATGCTCTCTGTCGGTGTAAACATTGTAGTTTTTATTTATGTAGGGCATAACCGTATTAATAACAAAGTCGGAGTATTCCTTGCCTGTTCCGTTCTCAAACTCTTCTCGGCTGACTTCATCGCTTTCTTGGATTTTTCCAAGGTTAGGTGTAAGCTCGCTGTCACGGTTTCCGTCACCGTCGTCAATTCCCACAATAATGCACTTGTTACTGCTGTTTGCCATCATAGACATTACACTTTCAGCCACATTCCAGCAACCGTAGGTGGTGGCGAATTTGTCAAAAAGGTTTTGACCGTCACACATATACATTACGGAATATTTTGTGTTTTTGTCATTTTTGTCGTATCCGTCAGGCACCCAAATGAATATTTTTTTATTTACTTCCTTGTTGTATTTTAGGGATACAGTAGTGTAATCAATAGTCTTTTCATCCTCGTCATACACAAATGGAATACCAATGTTTCCCTGTGAACTGCCCGCTGTTAGGTGATAACCGTTTACATAGTCATTAAAGGCAAGCTCCATAGATTTGTCGGTATCGTCACCTGTAAAAATAACTCGGTCATATTTTTCTGTGTCACCGCTACAGCTGTAGGTGTTGTAGTCGTCACCCTTTTTTAACAGCTTGAGGTTAACAGTTTCCTTTTCGTCACTTTCTGTACTGAAAAATGTTGCAGTTATTTTGTCGGAGTAACCCTCTCTTATGTAGATTTTATGTCCTGTTCCGTAGTTTTCCGTCACCTTTTTTTCACCATCCTTTTTGCTTTCACTTCCACAGCCAAACAATGCTGTGATTATTGATAACAGTAAAATACAGGCTAATATTTTTTTCATAAATAGACCTCCTGACTTTCTTATTTTTATTGTAACAAATACTTTTTGCAATAGCAAGAAAATAGTTGCAATAGTTTGTATTATGTTGTATAATTTTCCTTGGCAAAAGCCCGTCAGTTCGAAACCATCCTGACGATAAACAAAACTACGGATTATAGCAATGATTAATGTTATTGTATTGGGTGCCGTAGTGCGCCCTTTTTTCTTTGCTGTTTCCGTCAATGTAAAGGAGTATTTATGGAACGATACAGCGTAATTAACGACAAAAACCCACGGGAAATTGTCCTGTTAAGGGGAAGCGGTTGCAAGTGGCGAAGATGCACCTTTTGCGACTATTACCTTGATTTTTGCAAAGATAAGGAGGAAAATTTCAGGCTAAACTGTAATGTCCTTGCAAGAGTTAAAGGGATTTACAAAAGGCTTGAAGTGATAAATTCCGGTAGTTTTTGTGACTTGGACGAAAAGACAATGGACAAAATCCTTGACACTTGCAAGGATAGGGGAATTACCACCCTGCACTTTGAATGTCACTACCTTCACAAAAATGAAGTACCTGCTATAAAAGAAAGGTTTAGTAAAGAAAATATAACGGTAAAAATAAAAAGCGGTGTGGAAACCTTTGATATTCCTTACCGTGAAGAAGTGATGAAAAAAGGTTTTGACAGTGCATCCCCTGAGGATATTGCAAAATATGCCGATGAAGTATGTCTGCTTTTCGGGTTAAAGGGTCAAACAGAAAAGAGTATGACAACTGACATTAAAACAGGCTTAAAATACTTTGAAAGAGTTTGCGTCAACATAATGAACGAAAATACAACTCCCGTTAAGCCTGACAAAGAGGTCATAGAGATTTTCGCAAAAAATATTGCCCCAAAATATATTGACAACAACAGAGTTGATATTCTAATGGAAAACACCGACTTTGGCGTTGGAGTAAAAAATGAGGGAGAGGAGAATTATTGTGATTAACGAGCTTTTACTTTTAGGTTCTCTGGTAGTTATTTTTTCATCAGCACTGATTGCTTACTATATTTTCGGCAAAGCAGGACTTTATGCCGTCACCGCAATAGCCACCATTACGGCAAATATCGAGTGTTTAATACTTGTCAATGCATTCGGGATGGAGCAAACACTTGGCAATGTATTCTTCGCAGTAACATTCCTTGTAACCGATATATTAAGTGAAAACGAGGGCAAAAAAGAGGCAAACAAGGCTGTGGGAATAGGAATTTTTACCTCAGTATTCTTTATGCTGATTTCCCAAAGCTGGATGCTATATACACCGTCAAGCTCCGACTGGGTTATGCCGTCAATACAGGGAGTATTCTCAAATACACCGAGAATGATGATTTCATCCCTTGTAGTCTACGCAATTTCCCAACTTGTAGATGTACAGCTTTACCACGCATGGTGGAAATTAACGGAAAAGCGTTTTGGAGATAAAAAGAGATTTTTGTGGCTTAGGAACAACGGTTCAACACTAATTTCCCAAATACTGAACACAGCCCTTTTCACATTGTTTGCTTTCTTTGGAACATACGATATTCCTACACTTTTCAGCATTATGCTGTCAAGCTACATAATTTTCGTAGTAACCAGCCTGTGCGACACCCCCGCAATATACCTTTCCCGAATAATCAAGGCAAAAAGGGATAAGAGATTAGCGAAAATGTGATTTATTACTAAACAATACAAAGTCCCCTTTTTGGGGACTTTTTTCATAGCGTTTTTCAAAATTTTCATTTGACAAAGTATATATTAAGAAATATAATATAAATATAATAATACTATTATTGAAAACATAATATAATTATTAGAGGAGAAAAATAATGGATTTATTTAGGGAAGAAATAATTGAACGACTTTTACAGGT
>JBJEOZ010000187.1:0-4575 GCA_051880975.1 Ruminococcus sp. | reverse complement strand
ATATTCTGTTTTGTCAATATCGAAGGATTCGTTCATATTCTTTTTAAGGTTAAAGTCGTTATCCTTAAAGTTAAAACCACCTTCCCTTTCCTCTTGTGTATTGTAAATCTTTGGTGAATTTTCTTCAACAATTTCTTGTTTTATCCTTTCAATCTGGGATAAAACGTTGCTTATCTCTTCCTCTGTGCCAAAATACACAAGACCTCTGCTTGTAAAGGCAGTTGCTGTGATAAAGGGATTGCTCACCGATAGCCTTTGCAAAACTGTGCTATCCTCATTAATTTCAAGGAGCTTTAAGGTGTGGTTGCCTGAATTACAGCGGTAATACAGAACAGGAGCACCGTCCTCCTTGCCTGACATTAACAAAACTGTTTCACCCTCAAGGGCAAAGGTTGCCTTTTTGAAAATATGGTCATTGGTAAATTCGTAGGAGCAAATCTCCACACCGTCATTGTTGTAGGTTCTAATCTCGTAGGAATTTACAGAGGAAACCACAGACTTTTCAACGGTTTTTTTATCCTTTTGAACAACCCATTTCATAGGTTTTTTACGCTCAAGATTATATGTATATTTAATTGAAATCTCGCCAATGTTTTGGACAATTTTGTCACTTTGGCGTTTTCCGTGTTCAAAAAAGTTTCTCCTCACCTTGGCAAGGACATCATCCTGCACATTAAAAGGTATAAAAGAGTTAATAGACAAACCGTAGATTATAAGTTCATCAGGATAAAAAATCGACATATTTTTACTTCCTTTAAGTAAAGGCACAGCTATTAACTGTGCCTTTTGTATTATTTAATAAGCAAATTTAATCAAATTACATTGAGATAGTTTTTGCAATCTCGTAAAGTTCCTGGTCAAAAACTCTCTCCATATTAAGAGCCTCGGTAATATCGAAATCAACAATCTTACCGTCCTTCATTGCAACAACACGCTTTGACTTGCCCTGTGCAAGAAGGTCAACAGCCTTGTGACCCATACTTGATGCAACCACTCTGTCACGCAGTGTTGGTGAACCGCCACGCTGAACATGACCCAGGATTGTAGCACGGGACTCAATGCCTGTTCTTCTTTCGATATACTTGGCAAGGTCAACAGAACCGCCGACACCCTCGGCAACAACTACGATAAAGTGCTGTTTGCCATACTTCTTTGTTTCCAAAATTCTGGAGATAACATCATTTTCAATGTTATATGGAACCTCAGGAACAAGGATTGCTGTTGCGCCACAGCTGATACCTGTTTGAAGTGCAATATCACCGCATCTTCTGCCCATAACCTCAACAACAGAGCATCTGTCGTGGGACTGGGAAGTATCACGGATTTTATCAACCATTTCCATTGCTGTGTTCATAGCTGTGTCAAAACCAACTGTGTACTCGGAACAAGCAATATCGTTATCTATTGTACCGGGAACGCCGATACAAGGAACTCCCTGCTCGGAAAGTGCCCTTGCGCCCATAAATGAACCGTCGCCTCCAATGACAACCATACCCTTAATGCCAAGCTCCCTACAATTTTCAGCTGCCTTTTTGATGCCCTCCGGCTTTTGGAACTCAAGGCTTCTTGCTGTGTAAAGAATAGTACCGCCAAGGCTGAGTATATTAGTTACAGAACGAAGATCCATCTCTACAAAATCTTTTTTAAGAAGTCCACGGTAACCTCTTTTGATACCAAGAACATCAAAGCCCTTGTTGATACCTGTACGAACAACTGCTCTTACAACAGCATTCATACCCGGTGCGTCACCGCCGCTTGTTAAAACTGCTATCCTATCTTTTGCCATTTTTTATTCCCCCCGGATAACTTATTTATAAAAGTATGTGTTTATTATAATACAAAACCCTTGTAATAATCAAGTGTTTTTTGTCATTTTACCTGAATACAACATTTTCTTTTCCTAAAATATACCGTAGTTCGCTAAGAAATACATCATTTACATCTGCCCAAAGCTGTCTTGGAGCTTTATATAGCTTATTTTCCTCCTCTACAAAGAACATAACCATTGTACTGCCCGAAAAAATCTCCAAAAGGTTTTTCACCTTTTTGTACTTTTCTCCCTTTCTGTCAGGAATTTTAATGTACAGTTTATCCGGCTTTACAACAGGTCTGTTGCCGATTTTTTCAACAGGATTTGCTTTATTGGTTATATTGTTATTGCTTGTTTTATCCTTATCAATATTAGTTGGTATTTTGTCCTTTGGAGGTGCAGGTCTGATTTGATTTACCACTACCTTTGGGTCTTCGTTTTCCCTGATGTTAACCGTACCCACAGCCTCAATAATATTGCCCTCATAGATATAATTTCCGTATTCTGCAAGAGTTTTGGGGAAAATGATGGTTTCAATAGAGCCTGACCTGTCTTCAACTGTGACAAAGGACATCATTTGGTTTGATTTTGTGATTTGATTTTTTATCTTATTGATTATAACAAACAGTCTTATCTGCTGTCCGTCACGATAAAAACCGTTGTCGTTTGTAATAATATCCCCGATTTTGTCAGCATTTATAAGGTTAATGTAGGCGTCGTACTCATACAGAGGATGACCGCTAAGATACATACCTGCAATTTCCTTTTCCATTGAGAGCAATTCAGAAATAGGAAATTCTGAAAGAGTTGGGATTTCAACTGTTTGGTTTTCGCTTTGATTTTCCCCGTCACTTCCGCCCATATCAAAGAATGAAAGCTGACCCTCTACATTTTTTCGCCTGTCATATTCAAGATTGTCAAGAATGTTTTTGTAAACAGAGAGCATTTGTCGTCTGTTTGCCCCCAAATTGTCAAGGGCACCTGACTTAATAAGGCTTTCAATACCCCTTGAATTCATATTTTTTCCGTAAAGTCGCTTGCAAAAATCGTAAAAAGACTTAAACTTTGACTTTTTTCTTTCCTCTACAATTTCATCAATGATATTTTTGCCAAGATTTTTTATGGCCATAAGACCAAAGCGTATGTGGTCGTCAACAACTGTAAAACCCTGTGAGGAATAGTTTACACTTGGAGATAAAACCTTGATGCCTATGCGGTTACATTCCTCGATATACACAGCCATTTTATTTTGGTTGTCAAGGACGCTTGTAAGAAGTGCCGCCATATAAAACCTTGGGTAGTGGCACTTTAGGTAGGCTGTCTGGTAGGAAATTGTTGCGTAGGAGGCGGCATGGGATTTGTTAAAGGCATAGGAGGCAAAGCTTTCCATATCGTTGTAAATGGAAATTGCAGTTGCCTTGTCAACACCCCGTCTAAGGCAACCCTCAACCTCAACTTCACCCTTTTCGTTGACATAGCCGTTGATGAAGATTTGTCTTTCCTCCTCCATAACCTTGTGCTTTTTCTTGCTCATTGCACGGCGAACAATGTCGGCTCTTCCCAAGGAGTACCCTGCCAATATGCGGAAAATCTGCATTACCTGTTCCTGATACACAATACAACCGTAGGTTACATTGAGAATATCCTTAAGTAGTGGGTGCTTGTAGGTAACCTTCTGCGGATTATGACGGTTTTCAATATACATCGGAATACTGTCCATTGGTCCGGGACGGTAAAGGGAGATTACTGCGATTAAGTCCTCAAGGGATTCCGGCTTTAGCTGGGTTAACACATTCTTCATACCCTGACTTTCAAACTGGAAAACACCCTCGGACTGACCTGTTGACATCATATCGTAAACCGCCTTGTCGTCAAGGGGTATATCGTCAATTTTAAAGTCAGGCTCAACCTTGTTAATCATCTTTACGGCGTCACTTATAACAGTAAGGTTTCTCAGTCCCAAAAAGTCCATTTTTAAAAGACCAAGTTCTTCCAATGTGGTCATAGTAAACTGGGTTACTACATTGTCGTCATTTTTTGAGAGAGGAACATAGTCGGAAACAGGGTCTTTTGTAATAACAACACCGGCGGCATGCATTGTTGCGTGACGAGGCATTCCCTCAATAGCCTTGCTCATATCAATGAGTTCTTTAATTTGACTGTCACCTTGATACATAGCTTTAAGCTCCGGACTAAGCTTTAGCGCCTTATCAAGAGTCATATTAATATCAAAGGGAACAAGCTTTGCAACCTTGTCGCACAGTGCGTAGGAAATTCCCATTGCCCTGCCCACATCACGGATTGCGCCCCTTGCCGCCATTGTACCAAAGGCGATAATTTGGGCAACCTTGTCCTTTCCGTACTTATCGATAACATACTGGATAACCTCAGGTCGCCTGTCCTTGCAAAAGTCAATATCAAAGTCGGGCATAGAAACCCTTTCGGGGTTAAGAAAACGCTCAAAAAGTAAATCGTACTTAATAGGGTCAATGCCTGTTATTCCAATACAATAGGCACACAGTGAACCGGCACCTGAGCCTCTGCCGGGGCCTACGGGAATACCGCTCCTTTTTGCAAACTGAACAAAGTCGTTGACAATGAGGTAATAGTCAACAAAACCCATATGATTTATGACGGAAAGCTCATACCGGAGTCTGTCTATTATAGTTTTGTCTGGGTTTTCGCCGTAGTGACGGTACAGACCCTCATAGCAATTTCTCTTGAAATATTCAAAGTGGTCCTCGTTGTTTGGAACATCAAAGTTT
>JBJEOZ010000186.1:0-4635 GCA_051880975.1 Ruminococcus sp. | reverse complement strand
TGTTGACTTATTCGCTTTTAATATTACTTTTAATGTTTTCCATATGCGGTTGTAGGGATAATGTGAAGGAAATTGATTTTTCCGATAAATATGTTTTTGGTCAGGACAGTCAGGAAAATTGTATTGCTCTGCAAGGCTGTGCGGTGATAGCTGAAAGTAGTAAAAGCTATTATTATCTTTGTGAAGATAACAAATTTATATATGTGGTTGACAAAACAAGGAAAAAGTGTATGCCTCTTTGCAACAAAACAAACTGTTTGCACGACAAAGAGGCTACACCGGAAGACTGTAATGCTTTTTTGGGAGTTACTGCTGATAATATTATTTTTTATAACGATTATCTTTACTATTCTTCATCAAAGGAGTACACAGACAAAGACGGAGTACTGCATACAGTCAATGAGATTAACAGTGTTGCCCTTGATGGCTCGTCAAAAACCAATGTGTTTTCCACCGAGAAATACACCATTTGGAGTTTTAAGATACATAGAGGGTTTATTTATGCAGATATGACACCAATCAGTTCAGAAGGTCAATCTGATGGCAAAGATTCATCTCTGTATAAAATTTCAATAGAAGATACCTCAAAGATTACCGAATTTCTGCCCTATAAGGAATACAGCAATATAAAAGGATTCCTTGTTCTTGATACCCGTTTTTACGGTAACAATCTTATATTGATGTTCAACAAGCTGAACAGTAATAGTGATGAAGAGCGAATACTGATAAATTACGATTTACAGACAGATGAGTGGATAAATCTGAGTGAAAAATTAACGGTAAATGCGACTTCATATTTTACTGTTTGCAAAGATAATATCTATTACGGAGCAAAAAACAAGGTATATAAATGTGATTTTCAGGGCAACAGTCAGAGATGTATAATTGACGGCGCAGATAGTGAGTTTTCAGAATTTAAGGACTACACATATTTTAATCCCCTTACTAATGACGGGGAGAATGTTATCATCAATGTTGCCAATAATGACGGAATTTCCGAGGATGTTATCTTTTATAATTGCGACAACGATAAAACAGAGATACATAAATTGAAAGGTGAAAATCAAGCAGACACAGGCGGAGATGAAAAATCGTTAATCTATAAAGCTGATAACAGCTTGTATTTTTATGACAAAAAGGAAAAGAAAACCTATACTATTTATGATTTTGTTTGATAGAGAAAATTCCGCTGATTTAATAAGAGATTATTATCAGCGGTTTCTATTTATATGAATAAGAAGGTCTGTATGAAACTTACATATTATGAACTGCAAAAGGTAATAGGTAAAAGAACATTTATCATAGTTCTTGTACTTTGTTTTGTTATCAACATTTTTCTTCTTTACTACACCCAAAGCTCTGATGAAGAAAATTTGAAACTTCAATATAAAGACAAGTATGTTGAAATGATAAATCAATATAAAAATTTACCCACCGATAAGGCGGTGGAAAAGGTGAAAGCAGAACAGCTTGCCTATGATATTTATGCAGAAATGAACAGCTTAGCCTTTGCAACTGAGGAAGAAGAAATAAACGCCATAACAGAAAACTTACAACAGTACAAAAAGGATAATCCAAAAGCATATAAAAAAGCGGAAAATATTGCAAAACAGGGAGAAACCCTTTGGGAGGTTCAGTTCCTCTATGATGTTTCAAGTCAGCTTGATTACATAAAATCCTACCCTGATTTTATCGGTCAAATGGGAGAAAGGGCAGATTTGCAGTCAAGTGTGTCTGTTTTTGGAGATGAAAATTCCTTTTCCTACAATAATCTTTACAAAACCGCAGAGGACTACCGGCATCTTAAAAATATAGATTTATCAATAGGCAACAGCAACGCCCTTAAAGCCACAACGGACTATACATTAACCGACTTTTTTGTTATTGCAGTTGTGTTTCTTGTTTGCATTTTTCTCTTTGGATATGAAAGGGACAGGGGACTTTATAACCTTGTGAAATCATCAAAATACGGCAGACTAAGGACAATTATTTCAAAGCTGTTGGTGCTTTTCGGGGTGTCAATAGCGGTCAGCCTGATTTTTACAACAGGTAACTATATAACAAACACCCTGCTCTACGGTGCTGATGATTTAAACAGAAGTATTCAGTCTGTTCCTGAATTTCGCAACTGTCCTTTCGGTTTAAGTGTATGGCAATATCTTATGGTTTTTGCATTGATGAAAATCACAGGGACAATAGTTATAGCCTCAATATTTGTAATGATTTTCATCATCTTTTCAAGCCCTGCCCTTATGTATATTGCATCTGTGGGTGTGGTAATAGGTGAGTATCTCCTCTACGCATTTATTTCATCTGCATCATCCTTTAATTATCCCAAATATATCAACATTTTCTATGTTTTAAGTAACAGCTCTGCCTGTGAATATATTAATCTCAATATTTTTTCAAAGGCTGTCACAGCATTTACTTTGGTGCTGACTGTTTTCGGGTTTGTTTCAGTTGTGTGCTGTGTAATTTCCTGTGTGATTTTCAGCAGAAAGAATCAGAGTCGCAAAACCTCTGCACTTTCAAGATGTTTTGCAAAAATCAAAATGAGATTTTTCAAAATCAGGGGAAGTGTAAGTGTTTCCCTTGGCGAGATTTACAAATTCCTTGTACAAAATAAGATGGCTGTTCTTCTTATTCTCCTTGTGGGTTACGGTGTGGTAAATTCCATAGGCACAGTTGCCTACAGCTACCTTGATATATCTGACAGCGACTACAAGGCATATATGGAACGGTTGGAGGGCGATATAACCCCGGATAAGGTGGACTTTATTCATAGGGAGGAAAAGTATTTTAGTAACCTTGAAAACCGCCTTGCAGAAATCGAAAATGACCAATCACTAACCGACAATGCAAAAAGTGCGTTATGCACCTCAATTAACAGCATTATAGAAACAAAAGGTACAGCCTTTGACAGAGTAAAGTCACAGTACAAAAGACTTCAAAGGTTGCAAAAACAGGGTTTAAGTACAAGGTTTATTGATGAAAATATTTACAGCAATTTTGTTTCCAACAGCATCAGGGAATGGAAAAACTGTGCGATGCTATTCCTGATTTTAATAATTATGTTACCTGTGATTTTTACAGGTGAATATAAAAACAATATGATTAATCTTATAAGACCGACCAAATTGGGCAAAACAGCAGTTTTTGTCCGCAAAGAGGTTATCTCTTTGTCTGCAATGATAATCGGCTTTGTTATAGTTTATTTGCCCTACTTTATAAGGTTTATAAGCACATACGGAATGGACAGCTTTTCTACACCAACGGTTTGCCTGTTGGAAGAAAATAACGGACTTTCACTTTCGGTAATTGGTGTTGCTTTGCTTGTGTTAATGGGATATTTTGTGCTGTCAGTCCTTGCAGTTTCCCTTATCAATTTAGTGTCATTGCTACTTAAAAACTATCTAATGACAATGTTGCTTTCATCAGCATTGCTGTTGATTCCGACTTTTGCTGTTCTTAACTTTGAAAGCATAAGATTCGGCAGTATTGTAGTGGAAAACAATATGATTGCAGTATGGGTGACAATAGGCTTATGCACTTTGCTGTCGGCGGTATTCACATTAATCAGTTACGGAGGAATAATATGCCCAAACTCGAAATTAAAAATATAAGCAAAACCTACAAAAAGGGAACAGTAAATGCACTTGACGATTTTTCCGTAACACTTACACCGGGAGTTTATGGACTACTTGGCCCCAACGGGGCAGGTAAGTCAACACTTATGAACATTATCACCGATAACCTAAATGCAGATAGCGGTGAGGTGCTGTATGACGGTGAAAATATCAAAAAATTGGGTAAAGACTACCGTTCTGTCCTTGGCTATATGCCACAGCAACAGGGACTTTATGACGACTTTACCCTCAACAGATTTTTGTGGTATATGTCAGCACTAAAGGGTCTAAAAAAGAAAGAGGCAAAGGAGAAAATTACATCACTCCTTAAAACCGTAAACCTCACAGAGTCAGCACACAAAAAGTTAGGCGGATTTTCCGGCGGAATGAAACAGAGAGCCTTAATAGCCCAAGCACTTTTAAACGACCCCAAAATCCTAATCCTTGACGAACCCACAGCAGGACTTGACCCAAAGGAGAGAATACGCATAAGAAATTTTATAAGTGAAATAGCAGAGGACAAAATAGTCCTAATCTCCACCCATGTTGTGTCCGATATTGAGTTTATAGCAAAGGAAATTATCCTGCTGAAAGAGGGAAAACTAATATCCCACAACACCTGCAACAGACTTACAAAAGAGATTGAAAACAAGGTGTTTGAGGTGGAAATAGAAAAGGAAAACCTTAACTATTTCCAAGAAAACTACCGTGTTTCAAACCTGTATCATAAGGGCGAAAAGATAACAGTGAAAATAGTAACAGATACCCCGCCAAGTGGATATGAGCCAAAACCCGTACCCCCAACACTTGAGGATTTGTACCTCTATGTGTTTGAAAGTGAAAATATAATTTAACAGTACGAGTTTTTTAAGTTTGATACTGTTTTTTGGCACCTTAAGGCACCAAAGAGAAAAGGGGCTGTCGCAAATGAGTAAAATTTGCGACAGCCCCTTTTGACTTTTTCTATTCGGGAAACTAAATTTACCAAACATATAAAATTATTCAAAAA
>JBJEOZ010000185.1:0-4644 GCA_051880975.1 Ruminococcus sp. | reverse complement strand
TTGGTGTACACCATCGTATACACCTACCACCTCTCCCAACTTACGCTGTTCCCAAGAGTGAGGCTTAAATTTTGGGGGTTGTATGTAAAAATTCAGACCGTCAGATCTCATTCGCGACTTGACGGTCTTACATTTTGTGATTGTATTTAAGAAAATCGTTTTGGTGTTCCTGTTTGCGAAGTTGATAGCCTTGTGCAATCAGCGTATCCACTTTCAGAGCAATCAGGTTTATGTCGGAACTCATTGCACGTGCAATCTGCTGAATGTCATAGCCGTTTTCAATGTATTCCAAAATGGTGTCGTCCGGTAGCGAAGCCTGAGAAGCGAAGATGTTTGCTTCATACTCCATACGGTTCTCTCTCATATCAAAGATGTTGAACTCTTTGAACCCGCCGACAGCAACCGCTTCTTGCCTGTGGAGAACATCGTGCCCGATTTCGTGCCATAGCACTATCTGCTCCACGACCGGGTGCATACCGTTTTTAAGAAAAACAAAGCGGTTCTTCAGAATAACCTTGTATGCTCCACGCTGCTTGTCAAAATTCCGGTAGATTATATTGATACCAAGCTCTTTTGCGACCTTGTATGGGTCACGAGTGCCACATCGGTCAATGAGCTTGTTTACGATTTTCACAATCTCAGCCGTAGTGTAATACCCCAATCTGGCTCACCTCCCATATTATAGTATATCGGATATTTACCCTAAAATAAATTATAAACTAATATGTGTCCCATATATTGGACTTAGTTCACTTCGAGGGTTACTCGTCTTTGCGGTATTTCTTCGGGGTGTATTTTTTGTTGTTCTTCTTAGCGATGAGATATGCTTCCTGAATAGCGTCAACCATTTCACGCATATCCTCGTCAGCCATTTCTCCGCCGGCAAACAGACCGGTAACTTCTGCAAGCAACTCCTGAGCCTGTCTTGCTCCTCTGCGTCCGTATTTATCCTCTACATCGGCGATGAAAGCGTCATCCTCAGACAGCAGATAATTCACATTTACATTTAATACTTCTGCCAGCTTCTTGTATCTTTCCATTCCTCTCGGACGGGATTTATCATTTTCATAAGAACCAATTATGCGTCGGGTTACGCCGATTTTAGCTGCCAACTCATCTTGACTCATACCAAGCTTTGTTCTCTCAGCCTTGACTTTTTCACCGAATGTCATTGTGATTTCACTCCTTAAAAGATTATTTACAGTTGAACTACCCATTTACTCTTGACAAGTACAGTTGAAGTGTATATAATATGAATTGGGAAGTTGAACTACACATAGTGTACACCAAACTACCCAAATTGTCAAGGGGGTTCAGAAAATGTTACGAAGCATACTTCATTGTGATATGAACAACTTTTATGCCAGCGTCGAATGTATGCTCGACCCCGCATTGAAGAAATATCCGATTGCTGTCTGCGGCTCTGTGGAGGAACGACACGGTATCGTGCTTGCGAAGAACTACAAAGCAAAGGCTTTTGATGTGAAAACCGGGGACGCAGTATGGCAGGCTAAACAGAAGTGCAAAGACTTGGTTGTAGTGCCGCCCCACTATGAGGAGTATATCAAATACTCAAAGCTTGCAAGAAGCGTGTACGAGCGATATACCGACCAAGTTGAACCGTATGGTATGGACGAGTGTTGGCTGGATATTAGCGGGACTGAAAGCCTTTTCGGTTCACCGGAAAGAGTGGCAAATGAAATTCGTGAAACGATGAAGTTTGAACTCGGCTTGACGATTTCTGTGGGTGTTTCCTTTAATAAGATATTTGCGAAGCTCGGCTCGGATATGAAGAAACCGGACGCAGTAACCGTGATACCAAGGGATACATTCAGAGAAAAGATTTGGGGGCTTCCTGCCGCTGACCTGCTCGGTGTAGGACGGGCAACCCAGCGAGTGCTTGACAGCTATTGTATTCGTACCATCGGGGACTTAGCGATTACTGACCCTGAGTTCTTACGCAGAAGATTAGGAAAAAACGGAGTAGTTTTATGGAACTATGCCAATGGTAACGACCTTTCCCTTGTTGCCAAGAAAGACTTCATTTCCCCTATAAAAAGTGTAGGACACGGTATAACAACAGTAGCAGACTTAGAGAAACCGGAGCAGGTGTGGCCCGTGTTTCTCGAATTAACCCAAGACATCGGACACAAGCTCCGTGTTCACGGACTGAGTGCTGAAGGTGTCGCAATACATATTAGAGACAACACGCTCAATACAAGGCAATGGCAGACGAAGATTGCACTTCCTACACAGTCTCCGATGATTATTGCAAAGACCGCTTTTCAGTTGTTTGAAAAAAGATATGGGTGGAATAACCCTATCCGTTCTGTGACGGTACAAGCCATAAATCTTGTTCCACAAGACACGCCCCGTCAAATAGATATGTTTATGGACGCCGCAAAACAGGACAAACTGGAGCGAATGGAAAAGTGTGTTGAAGAAATCAGACGGCGTTTCGGAAAGGACAGCATAAGGAATGGAGTTCTGTGTCAGAACCTGCGGCTACCACCGGAAAAAGCTGAAATCACTATGCCGACAGGTATGGTCGGTTAAGGAGGGCTTAATGTGATTGACGAAAAAGAGGTTACGGCTTATGTTACGATACCCGACTGCTTTTTGCAGGGGTGCAGCGAAGATATTGTTATCTTCCGTGCGGATGGCGGAAACCATTTTACCGACTACGGTATATATGAGGGAATGTTTCTTTTCTTTGACCGCAAAAAACGCTTTAAGAAAGGAAGGCTTTCCTGTTACATCAATACTGCCGGAGATGACCGACCCAAGTACAGGGTGTCGGATAAAAATATCGACGGATACAAGCACTTGGGAAGATTAGTTTTGACTTTGAGAAATTACGAGGTATAAAAATGGAATCCGATAGAAGAAAAGTTTATGTTGAAGTAAATGTAACACACAGACCTGATGGAACGGCTCGTCCGAATTTCATCAAGTTTGAGAATGATGAAAAATATGAGATAGACCGTGTAATTCAGAAATGCCGTGCTGCTTCCAACAAAGTCGGAGGAACCGGTATCCGCTACACGGTACAGATTTGCGGCAAGCCCACATTTCTGTTCGACGAAGAAAACGGAAAGTGGTTTGTAGAAGCAAAATCCTAATGGTAGGAGGTTTTGTAACTTGCAACATTTATCGAGATTTGACATCGAAGCGATTGCCGACAAATATGTTCAGGCATATATGGCACTTCCCGATGTCCGTAACACACAAATATACAGAATTGACCCGGAGCTTCTCTTGGAGAAGGTTCTCGGTTTGAATGTCGAATACCAGCACCTATCCTATGACGGTAGTATTCTCGGGATGACCTCATTTACGGAAATGGGTGTTCAGGTATTTGAAGATGATGATAACGAAGCCTTTTTCTTTTTGGACGGAAAAACCGTTCTCGTGGAAAAGGACTTGAATTTTGACAGTAAGCTGAAAGGCAGAAAGAATTTCACCTTAATGCACGAGGGCAGCCATCAGATATTTAAGATGTTGTTCCCGAACGATTACGGTGTAACACAGAAATCTGCCGGAGTACATTATTACAAGGCAAATTCCGAGAGGAATAAGCCTATATCCGATTGGGAGGAATGGCAGGCAAACACGCTTGGAGCTGCTATCCTTCTTCCCGAAAACCTTATAAAGCAGGGAATGTATCTGTTCAGTCTCGGAGAAAAGATTGAGTGTCTGAACAAGATATACTTTCCGGGTGTATATAAAAGGTTTGACGCACTTGCCGATTTCTTGGGGTGTTCCAAAAAAGCACTTGCCATAAGAATGAAACAGCTCGGACTTTTGAAAAAGGAGTATCTTGATAATCCTTTTGATTTGGTCACTGTTTACCCGGAGGTGAGCGAACTGTGAAAACATTGGAACAAAAGATAATCGTAAGGTGCAAAAACTGTGGTTGGCGTATTTTCGACAAGGTAACAATGACCACAGGCGTGATTGAACTGAAATGCCCGAACTGCCACAGAGTAGTAGAGGTTGACCTGTCCCTCCGCAAAGGAACGGTCAAGTACAGATTAGCAAGAAGCAATAACAGAGCGAACAATTAAATATCGGGCAGATGTACCGAGCCACGAGTCCTTGAGCGAAAGCTCCTGAGTCATCAAATTGCCGGACGCTGAGAATTACGGGATAGAAATATCCTAATGTTCTTGGTGTCCGGCTTTTTTGTCGCTCCCGAAAGGAGCAAGACCGTGACATATAAGTGGCTGGCATATATCGCCAAGTATCCGTAATCTCCGAATTTTTGATTTCAACCAAATTCAAAAATTCAAATTCAAGGAGATTACGACAATGACAAAACTTACATTAGAACAACAGGAATTATTATTTGCGAACGACTGCAAACTCATCAATCTTCGGTATGAATACCACGGTTACACCGGCACGGAGAAATGGGCGATTGTCACAGAACTGGCGGAAGAAGAATTGTGGATTAAATACCCTGATGTTATCCGTCGGTACACACCGTTCATTCTGCTTTCTATGGCTCAGGGCGAAGTGATAACAGAGTATCAGAATTACGAAGCAAGAGAGAGAATGAGAAAACTTCTTTACGGACACGCATTTGACATCAATGACGGAGAATTTGAAGAACATAATCCGGAATTGGCAGTCGATACAGAC
>JBJEOZ010000184.1:0-4700 GCA_051880975.1 Ruminococcus sp. | reverse complement strand
ACAGTATCAGGAATAATAACCGAGGTTAATTCACTAGCTTCAAAAACAGAACTACCTATCTCCTTTACGATATAGCCGTCTATTACAGAAGGAATCAGCAAATCGGTAGCACTGCCGTTGTAAGCTTCTATCTTTATATTATTATCATCAATACAGGAATAAACGAACTCGCATTCTTCATTATCGGGTTCATCAGGAATTTCGGGCTCATTCGGAGTATCAGGCTCAGTTTCACCGGATGATTCGCCGTATTTACCAAGGGAAATAAAGGTATATGTTACATTGGCATTACTATTGTTGTTCACAAAAGCCTGAGCAGTTGAATTTTCATAGGCTTTTACAGTGATATTATATTTGTAATTATACGAGCCAAAATCAAAATAAGAAACACGGAAATTGCATGAAGGATTTAACACAGTGAACTCAATGCCTGTTGTGGCAGCATCATAATAAAAATCATTAAGACATTCGGGAATAATAAAGCTCTTGATAGTGCTGTTCATAAAAGCATTTTCTGCTATTTCGGTCACATTGTTTAAATCCAATTTATCAAAGCTACAGGCCTGTAGGGCACAGCTATGAATATATGTTACTCCGTCGGGTATTTTATATTCTTTAACATCATTTTTATTTTGGGGATATGCCACCAAATCACGGCCGTAATTTCCGTACAACACGCCATCTACATCGGAGAAGATTTTGTTATCGGGTGAAACAGTGATTTTCGACAAACGCGGTGTTCTGCTGCCCGATTGAGTTGTAAACATCTGTTTTCCGATTTCTTCAACACCGCTGCCAAAATGGATTTTACCTGCAAGCGAACCGCAAAAAGCACAGTTTCCTATTTTTTCGACACTGTCAGGCAAAATAATTTCTCCGAATCTTGTATCGCTAAATGCGGCAGTTTGTAATTCTTCGACGCCTTCGCCGATTTCTATATTTATCATTGTGGTATATGTTTTACTTATAGATGCATCAGTCTTAAAAGCGTGACTGCCGATAATCTTAACCGTTTCGGGTACAACAAATATTTCCTGCTGATAATTGTAAGGACATCTAATAAGAGTTTCTTTTGCCTTATCGTAAAGGACACCGTCCTGGGAAGAATAATAGGAATTATTATCGCAGACATTAATTTCTTCAATATTCGGCGAATTAAAATAGCAAGAAATAGTATTAACTGTTGCAGGGATATTGATAACTTTAATATAGCTATTACCACTAAACGAGCTTGACGACAGACTCACCACTGTGTATCCGTCGATAGTTTGTGGAATGTTAACCATTTCTTCCGTTCCGTTATATTTGGTAATTTCAATAGTCTTGTTTGATGAGCTCAATATGTTGTATTTATAAAGTTCGTCTGCGGCATAAGAACAAATATCCGCTACAGGCAATAGTGACAAAACCAACGAAACAGATAATATTAAGCTTAATAATCTTTTTTTCATGAAAATACCTCGTGATACTTTTATATGTTCATATTAGCATAAATTTATAATTATGTAAATATACGGATATTTTGAAAATTCAAGCTAAAACAGAATATCTAGATAATATATTGCTTCAGCAAATTGTTATTGCAAAGCAAAACGGATTCGAAATGCAATTCATCTGTAATGTTGACAACGTTGAAATCTCCACAGACGCACTGATTCTCAAAAGAGTCTTCGACAATATCTTTTCTAACATTTACAAATACGCAAATAAGCAACAGAGCGTAAAAATCAATGTTACTGCTGACGCAAGCAGCATCAGTATAGTCTTTGTCAACTATATTGACAAAAAAGAAACAGGGCTCAAAGCACTATGATAGGTCAAAAAAGCTGACAAATTCTTATTAATGCTTTGTCGGGAGATATTAAGTTTTACACCAAGGATGACCTTTATATAACAGAGATTGACTTGAATCTTTGACAAATCTTTACCACTTTATTACTTTTACCTTATATAATCGGTATGTATGGAGGTGCTATATGAAAAACATATTGGAATGTATTGAATATCAGATAAGAAATGTGCCAAACAAGATTACTTTACGGAATACGCTTCGCTGATTGAGTGTCAGGCATTTGAAATTGGTTTCAAGTTAGCAATAAAGCTGTTGATAGATAGAAAATAGGCTCGCCCAACAATGAAGTGCTCCCTGCAAGTAGATAGACAAAAAACAAAAGGGCACTTAAACCTATGCACATTACATTAGTTATCCCATTAGTTCAGGACTTGTCCCGTAAGTACATAAATTTCAGTGCACGACTGATAAAAACAACATAGAATTGTTATAGATAAAGACGATTGATAAATTATATTTTTTATGATATCATCTTTACATACGCTAAAAAGGAATGATTGTATGAAAATTGCAATATGTGATGATGATTCGGTACAGCTTAAATATATTAACAGCCTTGTAGAAAAGTGGAGCGACATTTCAGGAGAAAAATCCATTATTTCGCTGTATTCCAATGCTGATGAGCTGCTTTTCAATTATACTCCCGGATGCTTTGATGTTCTGCTTCTTGATATTCAAATGGAGGGAGAAAACGGTATTTCGCTGGCAAAAAGAATACGCGGCTTTAATGACAATGCATCAATTATCTTTATCACCGCGGTATCAGATTATGTTTTTGACGGATATGATGTAGGTGCAATTCAATATTTATTAAAACCTGTTGATGAAGACAAGCTATTTGACTGCCTGAATACCGCTCTAAAAAAATCACCTGATAAAAAACGGATTGTTCTTGAAAGTGAGCAAAGCAGTACCGCCGTTACGATTGATGATATAATTTATTTAGAGGCTTTTTCGCACAAAACAAAGGTTGTGCTTGTCAATAAAGAATTTTATACAAATGAAAGCATTAGCGGTATTGAGAAGAGGCTGGGCAGTGATTTTTACAAATGCCATCGTTCTTATATCGTTAATATAAAGCACATTAATTCAATAAAAAAGTATGATGCTGTTATGGACAACGGCTTATCAGTCCCCGTAAGCAGACGACTTTATAATGATTTTAGCAATTCGTTCATTACATTTTACAGGAGATAAATATATTTAATGGAAACTAAAATAATAGTAATTATTGTTATTGCCGTTATACTTTTTGCAGTATTATTTACTGCTTTGATAAGATTTACAGTCAAGCGATATTCCGAAAAAAAGCTTGAAAACTACCAAAATGATTTGCTTGAAAAGCATTATAACGAGGTTGAGAATATGTACCGTCAGATGAGAGGCTGGCGTCACGACTACAAAAACCATATTGCTACTATGAAAATTCATCTTGAGCAGGGCAATTATGAGTTACTCGGCAATTATCTGAATGAGCTTAACAGGGATTTAACCACTGTTGATACCGTGCTCAAAACAGGAAATGTTATGGTTGACGCTATACTAAACAGTAAAATCTCACTGGCACAATCTAAAAATATTTCTGTAGATGCCACCGCCACCGTTCCCGAAAAAATCAGGGTCAGCGATACGGATATCTGTGTTATAATCGGCAATCTGCTTGACAATGCAATAGAGGCTTGCGTTAAGCTTGAAGACTGCGATAAAAGATTTATACGAATTTATATAGGTCTGTTAATAAATCAACTTTACATTTCCGTTTCAAATTCCGTAGGCGGTGAAATAAAAAAGCAAGGTAAAACTTATTTTACCACAAAAAACGAAAATCACGGCTTCGGACTGAAACGAATTGACAAAATCGTTTCAAAATACGGCGGTTACATAAATAGGCAGGACGAGACAGATGTTTTTGCAACCGAAATTATGATTGCACTTTAACCATTCATGCACGAATCAATACCGTTCGTGCGTGAATTTTCTTTTTTAATTATTTTCTGCTATCATAAAGGCGAGGTGAGAAGATGAAACAAAAGACAAAATATTCCGTATGGGAAAATTCAAAATATATGCTTAAAAGCGTATGGGATAATGACAAATTATCAATGCCGTTAATGGCTATGCATTCATTGTCAAGCATAGGCACTACGCTGATGTCGGCACTGCTTTTGAAAATGCTTTTGGGCATTCTTGAAAACGGTGGTGAGCTGAAAGAAATCTTTATATCAGTAGGCATATTCTGTGCATTATCCGCATTATTTATGGTTCTGAAAAGTGTTTTTGACACAAGGATGGAAATAAGAGCCTTTAATTTGAGATCTGTTTATGAAGAAAGAATTTTAAAGCAGAGCATGGCTGTTTCATACGAAAATATTGAAAGCAGAGAAAAGCGAAGGCTTCTTGAAAAGGCACAGACCTTTGTGGAAAGCTCTAACAGAGGCGCACAGACTGTTATATTTAAATTTGCAAAGCTTTTTATGGATTTTCTGGGCGTATTTTCCGCCTGTGCGCTTTTCCTTTATGTTGATTTCAGAATGGCCCTACTGCTTTTAGTTGTGGGTATATGCACTTATTTTGTTTATTCAAACATAGCAGATGAGGACAAGGCGTTTCACAACGAAAGAATACCTAATGAGAAAAAGGTAACATATCTTACCTTGGGCAAACCCACTGAAATTAAGGCGGCAAAGGACATCAGGCTTTTTAATATATCCTCCTGGTTTTCACCTCTTTTAGATATTCTTATGGGTGACAGAGCGGATATTGTAAATCAATGCTTTAAGGTATACACAAAAAACAGGCTTGCGGAAATGCTTCTTGTGCTCGTGCGAGAGGGTGCAACAATGTATTT
>JBJEOZ010000183.1:0-4731 GCA_051880975.1 Ruminococcus sp. | reverse complement strand
CGTTTCCTCCTGCTGGCACTCTTTTATGACGGCCTCACCTTCCGTTGAAACATAGGTCAGCGGATGATTTGCAAAGAGCATACGCATCTTTCTTCCCATGACTTCATAAAAGCTCATACCGTTAAAGCTGTAAAACCCTCCAAGTGCAATCGGTGCCACCACCGGGATTGCCACATATACGCTGGGCGTTAATCCGATATAGCGGTACAGAAGAAGAACAATGCTTCCTCCCGCCACCACCGAAGCCACGGAAAAGATAAGCTGCTTTGCGGTAAGTCCCATGACCACCGACTCCTTATAGCGGTCAATGTCCTTGTTAATCTCGATTACCATTGTTTCTGCCTCCTATCTGCTTTTTTCTTTTTCCGGCTTTTTTGCATCCGTCCCGATGCTATGCTCATAAGCTGCCATCTGTTCAGGACATAACTCCCTAAGCTTCTCGGCATTGAACAGATAAAGGGGAAATTCACAAAAACCGCTTCTGCCTGTATGCCCCGTAAATTCACCCAAACCATTCTCCGTCACAAACTTTTCCGCATTGGAAAGATTGTTGGTATCCAGATATCCACAGTAAGCCGGTGCCGGTGCATCAATGTTTACGGTCAGACTTCCGTAATGTTCCGGGTATCCCTCCTCATTGGTTAACATGGAGATTGCAATTCTGCCATTGTTCGCATACTGCTGGACTTCAAGCTGAATTTCCGAATCCCCTTCATACTCAGAGTGATAAATCAGGTTGTTTTGTGATTCCTGTGTTTCCTGTTGCATCTGCTTTTCTCCTTTCTCTGGTGCATAGCTTGCACCGCTTCTTTCCATACACTCCGCAAACTCACAGATATGGTACAGATTGTTTCCGACCTGTGTATGGTACTCGTCAATATATCTACAGGTACGCTCCGACTTTTCTCCCATCGCATCGGTAATGATGATCTTCTCTCCGTCTGCAATACGGAACAGTTCGTTATAGCTGCTGTCGATGAAACGGATGCCTCTTTCGGCACTTTTGATATGTCCATCCAGCCAGTCCTTCACATAACAGTAACAGTAAAAGTTGTAATCGCCCTGTGTGGGATTGCAGCGGAGCAGATAGACGTATTTTTCTGTCTCTGCACGAAAGCCATACTCCGTACAGTAATTGCCCTCAAAATAGCTTTCCGGGTGCTGTGCCGCATAATGGCGCATGGCGGAACGGTTCTGTAAAAGTCCGTATTTCTCTGACCGCAGGGCATTGATGACATCATCCAGCTCCGACTTAAATTCATCCGTCTTTAGCTCTTTTCTGTAGTCATTCCATGACGTAAAGAAACTGTTTCCGTCCCGGTCAAAATCTCCTCTTAAATGCCCGATACACCCTGTCTGCCCCATGATCTGCATACTCTGGGTATAGGTGTATTTCCGTTCTTTCTCTGTTAATGGTCTGATCTCCATACTTTTCCTCCTTATAGTCCAAGTGCCTTGCTGGTGAGTGACTGCGCTCCTTTTACGCTTCCTACCGTAAGTGCTATGGTAAAGGTCATCTCACACAGATAAATAAGGGTTTGCGCCCAATCCGCATAGTTTCCGGTAAATGAAGGTAAACCTGCATTGATAAAGGCATTGCAGATAATAATGGCAAGTGCCATCGTGACCGCCTCAAACACCACCGACAGGAAATACTTTGCATAAGAACTTGCCGTGTGAGCCACATTCCTGTTTCCCGCCATTGTGGAAAATGCAATGGAGCCGATAGGCACAATAATCATCAGTTTCAGGAAGCGGAAATATACGGTGTATATCATAAAGAAACCGCAGATGATGATGATGATACTGAGAAGTGCTGCCAGTATCAGCATAATCAGACTCTCTCCGAACCCTAAATTCTTAATAATGTCTGCCTGGGTGCTGTCAATGGTAAGTGTCGTGTACTGCCCCGCTGACAGGGCATTGACAAGGTTTCCTATCGTTGTAAAAAATGCTTTCATTATCGTGACATTGTTTGCCACAAACCACTCGGCAAGACCAAGACGGATCAGCATACGCAGGATGACTTCAAAACGCATCTCCTCTCTGACATCCACACTCTCCGAGCAGAACCCGATAACAAAGAACAAAACCACAAGGGAAGAACCAACGCCGACAAATATCGGTTCAATGCTCTCAACAACCTGCCACGGACCGCCTCCTTTAAAATTTACCGGGGACTGACCTAACATGGAGAATACAAGGCTGACCTGATTATTCCAGAAGCCGAATACCATCTCCAGAAGTGCAAGTATCTTATCCCCTAGCTTGAAAATATCCACTTATCGTTCACCTCTTTCCTTCCATGAGAGGACGGACAGTTCCTGCCGCCCTCCGTGATAAAGACTTCATGCTTCTTAAAATCCAAGGAAGGTAAGAACTGTGGAAATACCTGCCATCATGACTCCGGCAACGATACCCTTTAAGGCTGAGTTCATTGTGGAAGAATCCTGCTGCTGGTATGCCTGTGCAAACTCCATGACATTCTTGGCAAGGATGATGACACCCACTGCACCGATAATGGCAATGACAAGAGTTTTTAAGTTATCAAGAGGCTGTGTAATGGCACTGGTATCACCGCCTGCCGCAAAAACTGTCATGGGCATGGCATTTAACACCATATAACCGGCACCGCAGACAGCGGCGGCTGTTCTCTTTAATCTGGACAATCCTTTTGTTTCCTTCTGATTGGTTGTAACTGCTTCATTTTTACGCATAAGATCTGTTCTCCTTTTCTTTGTTTAATTTCTGTTATCTATGAACACGGGATATTCCCGCAGCAATGGTAAACCGGGCTTTCCCCGGTGCGTTTGTGCCTAAACCACCCCCTTTCAGGCATAAAAAAATCAGACTGTTTCCAGCCTGAAAAATTTATCCCTGTCTGTTTTTGACTGCCCGGTAGGTGCGTCTGATTTCCCTCATTTTCGCTACATCCGTTTCCGGATAGAATACCGCAAGGATTTCTTCCTTTGTCATGCCAAGAGCCATCATCTTATGAAGCTCCTCTTTCTGCTCTTTGGAATACTGCCACTGAGCCATACGGTTCATAATGGTATCTTCTCCGGCAATCTTGCGTTTGGATGTGCCTGCCCCACCGGAACCGGAAGGCTTTGCTTCCTCTCCGGTTTCTTTAGTATCTTCCTCCTCCGGTGCATACTGTAATTCATTTTCCTGCTCTTTGTTAAGCTTCTCCCTCTGCTCCTTTTCATCAAGGCTCAAAAAACGCTTTCGCATATCAAGCTCTGTCAGCACACCAAACTCCTCATAGGTCAGAGAGTCAATGTAGACATTTTCCCCCTTTTCCTTCAAGCCCTCATAATAGGCTAATGCTTTAGGTGACAGTATCCTGTACGGCTGTTCTTTGACACTTCCCTGACTGTAAGGGACATGGACATAAGGCTTACCTTTTCCGTCAGCGGTCTGTGAAAAAGCAGGGTGTGCAAACGGAATATACTTGTTATCCATAATCGGATCGAATCCACGGATAAAGATGAGGCATTTCTTGTTATCCAGCTTTCTTACCTCATCCGGGGTAAACAGTTCCCTTCCAAGTACATCATAGTTCCGGCTGGAGCTGCCCTGCCTGCCTTTGGTTTCCCCGCTGGATTTCTTGTCAATCGTTCCTTTTCCAAGAAGCTCCGACACATACTTATGGGTACTCTGTTCATTACCGCCAAGATAGATAAACGTATCGCAGTTGCCGGGGATTGTTTCCCAAGTATCCTTGAACAATGCTTTAAGCTGTGCAAAGTTCTGGATAATGATGATACTGGAAATCTCCCTGCTTCGCATGGTGGAAAGCAGGGAACAGTAGTCATCCGGCAATGCGACATTGGCAAATTCGTCCAGCATGAATGTCACATGAATCGGCAGTCTGCCGCCGCAGTTAAAGTCAGCCTGATAGTACAGCTCCTGAAAGATCTGTGTATAGAGCATTCCTATGATAAAGTTGTAGGACTTGTCAGAATCCGGAATGACACAGAAAAGAGCTGTCTTTGTTTCACCGTCCCCGTTCACACCGATACCCAGCTCCGCAAGTTTTAAATCATCCTTTGACAGCATACGGAGTACCTGTTTGTTTTCCAGAAAAGCAAGTCTTGAGTTTGCGGAAATGATGATGGAACGGACGGTATCACCTGCACCCCTCATACATTTGTTGTACTGTTTCACCGCCGGATGTGCTGCACCGAGCGGCGAGGTTTCCTCCAGAAACTTCATACGGATGTCCAGCTTGGAAGGCTTGTTCTGCTCTGTTACCTCCGCTTCACCAAGAAGCTGTAACACGGTCTCAAAGTTTCTCCTTGCAGGCGGTTCCTCCAGCCACACATAATAGAAGATTGACTGTAAGAACAGCCCCTCGGCTTTCTCCCAAAATGGATCGGAAGGTGTCGCACCCTTTGGCGTGGTGTTGGAAATCAGGTTGGTAATGAGCTTTACTATATCTGTTTCCTCTCTCAGATAAGAGAAAGGATTGTAACAGTCTGATTTATCCATTTCCAAAAGGTTAATGACCTTCACGTTATAACCGTTGTTCTTTAACATTTCCCCGCAGCTTCTTAATATCTCCCCTTTTGGATCGGTACAGATAAAGGAGCAGTTATGGGGCATCTGCATCAGATTCGGCTTGACTTCGTAGAAGGTCTTTCCCGCTCCGGAGCCTCCGCAGATTAATATGTTGCCATTTAATTTCAGCCTTCTGAAATCCAGCGACATCTTCACATTCTGGAGATC
>JBJEOZ010000182.1:0-4770 GCA_051880975.1 Ruminococcus sp. | reverse complement strand
ATCTATAGTGAAAAGCTATATTTGATTTATTCAGTGTTTCCTTAATAAAACTTCTTTTAACCTATTGAACATTTTATTATAAAATGATAGAATATGATACAACTCAACAAATAATTAAGAGGAGTACAAGTTATGAAAAAGTTATTTGCAATTCTAATGGTCTGCGCTATTGCTGCCACAACAATTTTTTGTACCGGTTGCAGTAAATCAACAGAGGATTTGATTGAAAATGCCAAGGTGAATATTCCCGATGATAAGTACAACAGCTATTATCAGATTTGGATTGGCTCTTTCTGCGATTCCAACAACGATAAGATTGGCGATATTCAGGGAATTATCAGCAAGCTGGACTACATCAATGACGGTGACGACAGCACTGATGACGATTTGGGCTTTACAGGTATTTGGCTCAGCCCTATGATGCCATCTCCATCCTACCACAAGTATGATGTTAAGGATTACTACAACATTGACCCTCAGTTCGGTACTCTTGACGACTTTGACCAGCTTATTGCGGAGTGCGACAAGAGGGGAATTGATGTTATTATTGACTTTGTTCCTAACCACTGCTCCAATGAGCATCCTTGGTTCAAAAAAGCCCTTGCCGAGGCTGAAAAGGGCAATTTTGACGGATATGCAAAATACTTCAATATTATAAAAAATAACGGCGACTATCCTCTTGGATACAACCTTGACCCTAACGACAACAATATCCTTTACGAGAGTAATTTCAGCGACACTATGCCTGAGTGGAACTACGACTATCAGGGTACAAAGGACGAAATTGCAAAGGCTGCAAAATTCTGGCTTGACAGGGGCATTGCAGGTTTCAGACTTGACGCAGTTAGATATTTGTATTATGAGGATGCTGAAAGAAGCTCAGAGGTGCTAAAGTGGTTTTACGACACTTGCAAGGAAGTCAAAGAGGATGTGTATATGGTTGGCGAGGACTGGTCAACAGATATGAGCGAGATTTCCAAAATGTACAGCTCCGGAATTGACAGCTTGTTTGCTTTCCCATTTGGTGATACTTCAGGTAAGTTCATTGTCACAGCGCTCACAGGCTCCGTTAATGACTTTACAGACACACTTATAAGTTATGAAAATACTACAAAAGAGGCCAATAAAAATGTCATTAACTCCTACTTCCTTACTAATCACGATATGAGCCGTGGTGGTGATGTTATGGAGGAACTTTATCAGAAGAAGATGGCTGCTGCCCTTTATATGATGACACCCGGCAATACTTTCACCTACTACGGAGAAGAGTTGGGAATGGAAACCTATGACGAGGGCAACGACCCTGCAAAGAGAACAGCAATGATTTGGGACAGCGACAATCTTCCTGATGTAACAGCCTGTGGAATTGATTATGTTACCGATTACACAGACGGTGGCGGTGTTAAGCAACAGCAGGAAAATGAGGAAAGTCTGCTTAACTTCTACAAAAAGTGCCTGAAAATACGCAACACTCAGCCCGGACTTGCAAGGGGAGAAATCTCTGAATTGCCTGACAGCTTTGACGGCGGTGACGGTGTAGGCGGATATTACATCACATACAAAAACGACAAATATCTTGTCCTTCACAATACCGGTGAAGAAAAACAGTCCTTTGAAATCACAGAGGATTTGATGTCCGACTATATGATTTCCGGTATGCTCACAGCAAAGTCAGGAAAAATTACTATTGAAAATGATTTACTTTCTATGCCTGCATACAGCACAATAGTGCTACATTCTGCAAAATAAAAAATTCTACCGATAAAAATATAAGGAAACACTGAAGAAATCACACTAAGGTTATTGATTTGGTCAGTATTTCCGTAAAAAAGCGGAAAGCTCTCGACTTGGAGGGCTTTCTTTTTTTATTCTACAAACTCAGTTAAAACAATCAAAAAAAGTACATTCACATTGTGACAAAAGGGTCGGCACATTCTGTCTATAATAAAGGAAACACTGAACAAATCAATAGATTTAACAGGTGATTTCAAAATCACAAATAACAAGACAGGATGTGTAAAAATGACGGCGGTAAAAAAATTATTGATAAGCAGGTTGCAGGAAATTAGGGAGAGTTCAACGGGGCGAAGTATCATAGTACAAATAATTTATTTTTTCTGCGGTACACTTATCTCCCGTGGGGCAATGTTTGGGGAGCTTTCTCCCTTTGGTGCGGCATTTGTGGCGGCTGTGCCTTACAGATATATATTAACCTCAATTTTAGGTTCAATGCTGGGCTACATAGTCCTAACCCCTGTGGGGAGCTTTCGATATATTGCCATTGTGGTTGCCATTGGTGCAATAAGATTTGTGGCTAACGATATTAAAAATATCAGCAAAAGTGCTATTTTCCCATCTATGGTAGCTTTCTTGCCTGTGTTTGCAACGGGGGTTGCACTGTTCTTTTCGGACTCCTCAAGGATAAACTCCTTTGCACTTTGTACAGTAGAGGCTGTTATTTCCGGTTCAGCCGCCTTTTTTATCGACAGGACAATTTGCCTTTGTTCATCAAGGAGAAACCTCACATCCTTTAATCAGCAGGAGCTTTCCTGTATGGTGATGTCAGGGTGTATTTTGCTCCTTGCTTTGGGTGGACTTAGTTTCGGAAACTTTTCCTTTGGCAGGGCGTTGGCTGTGGTTGTGGTCTTGTTGTGTGCAAGATACGGCGGTGTGACAGGGGGAGCTATCGGAGGAATTTCAACAGGAGTGATTTTTTCCTTAAGCTCCCTTTCATACAGCTTTCTCTGTGGCGGATTTGGCTTTGGAGGACTTATGGCAGGCCTGTTTTCAGTAACAGGAAAGATTGGTACTGCGGTGGCTTTTTTGTTGTCGGATGTGATAATGTCCTTTTCCAGCGGAAACAAGGATATTGTATTTGCACTGGCAGTTGAGGGACTTTTCGGTACGGGGGTATTTCTCCTAATCCCACAAAGTGTGGGAAATTTGGTAGGTGCTTTATTTGCTCCAACGGATGATGTAAACAGCGGTGCGGCTCTCAAAGAAAATGTGATTATGCGATTGAACTTTACCTCTAAGGCATTAAAGGATGTTTCATCCTGCGTTTCTAAGGTATCGGGAAAAATGAAGGATCTAAGCGTTGATTCCTTTCCGGCTGTCTACGAAAATACAAGGTGCAGTGTTTGCAGTAGTTGCGGAATGAGGGTCTTTTGCTGGGACAGAGAAAAGGGAGTTACTGAGGATGACTTTAACCGACTAAGCGAAACACTAAAAAAGCACAGTCACATTACAGTTGAGGATATTGACACTCTGTTTGTGAAAAAATGCTGTCGCAAAAATGAACTTGCAACAGCTATTAACAGGTACTATCAATCATATTTAATGAGCGTTGAAAGTATGCGTAGAATTACCTCAATACGCAACGGACTTGCAGGTCAGTTTGGCGGGCTTTCTGATATTCTCACCGATATGGCTGAGGAATTTTCCGTGACAGATGTTTGTGATTTGGATAGCAGTGAAAAAATATCCCATATGTTAAGACAAAACAGTCTGCTCCCTGTTTTGTGTAACTGCAGAATATCAGACAGTCAAATGACGGTGGAAATTGAGCTTTCCGACAGGAGCAGGGGGTCAATCAAAAAATCCGTTCTAAAACGAGAGGTTGAAAAGTGCTGTGGCAGAAGGTTTTTAGAGCCTGTTGTATCTGTTGCCCAAGACAGGGTTCGAGTTGTTCTAAACGAAATGCCTTTGTTTGAAACGGAGGTTGGCTCCTCACAGCATATTGCAAACAACGGAAAAATGTGCGGTGACAGTATGGTGTGCTTTAATGACGACAAGGGAAATATGGTGGCAATGATTAGTGACGGAATGGGAACAGGAGGCAGAGCCGCAGTTGACTCAATGATGGCGGTTAACCTTATGGAAAAGCTGGTTAAATCGGGACTTTCCTTTGACTGTGCATTAAACCTTACCAATTCGGCACTGATGGTAAAGAGCGAGGAGGAAAGCCTTGCAACTGTGGATGTGTCGGTTATCAACCTTTTTACAGGCAGGGCAGAAATTTTAAAGGCAGGTGCTCCATATACATACATCAAAAAGAAGGGCAAGGTTATCAGGAAAGAAATTCCCTCTATACCTGCCGGTATTCTTAATGAGGTATATTTTACAAGAGAGCATATTTCGCTTTCGGGAGAGGATATGATTGTAATGCTTAGTGACGGAGCAGTTATGGGTGATGACAAATGGCTGTTAAGTCTTATTAAGTCCTGGAACAAGGGCAGTTGTCAGGAGCTTGCCGAGGCAGTTGTTGAGGAGGCAATTCGCCAAAATGAGGGACTAAAGGATGACGACATAACAGTCTTAGCTGTACGGTTAAAGGATAATTAATTTTCCTTTAAAGAGCGCAAAAAGGCACTGCCTTTGGGCAGTGCCAAGTAGAGTGTATTGCTTTGTTATTACAGCTTTTCCTTTATCAAACGGTAAATATTCTTACTGCTGTTGTTTTTCTTAAAGGTTCTGATGTTGTTTTTCATAGTTTCCAAAGCCTCATCGTCATTGATTAGGGCGTTGAGTTGTTTTGCATCCTCCTTGCCCTCCTTGAGAACAATGGCAAGGTTATGACGTAGAAGATACTCTGCATTGTCCTTTTCCTGTCCGTCGTAGGAACGGAAGATTGCCATAGGGATTTCCTTAGCCATAGACTCCGATACGGTAAGTCCGCCGGGCTTTGTTATGATTACATCTCCGGCACTCATATAATCCTCTATGTTATCTACAAAGTAGCAAAGCTTTGTTGGAATTTTCACCTTTATG
>JBJEOZ010000181.1:0-4812 GCA_051880975.1 Ruminococcus sp. | reverse complement strand
GCTCCCTCAGTCGGCAGAGCCGACAGCTCCCTCATCCGATGGAGCCTTTGTTAAGTTCTTAATTTCATCTAACCTATTAGTATCGGCTAATGCACTACTGCTATCCTTTCAGATTCCTCGGTCACTTCGTTTCCTCGGAATGACAGGGGTTTTAGCAATACTCAAAACTCAAAACTCAAAACTCCAAACTCCCCTCCGATGGAGCCTTTGTTTGCAAAAAACAAAAAGAGGGCGAACCCGCCCTCTAATCTAACTCTTACAATATTTATTACAGAATATAAATTGTAACATCTCGTCTGCCAAAGTTGGCGCAGTCGGCATAGCTGTTCATAAACAGGTCAACAATGGCTGAACCGTCCATCAATGCTCCGCCTGTGTCGATTGCTGTGGCATATCCGTAAACATAACTTCCGTCAGAGGCTGTTATGTACATTTTTGTGCCGTAAGGAATAATGCTTGGGTTAACAGCCACACCGCCAACACTTGCCTTTGCACCTGTTGCTGTAAGTGAACCCGGGTTTGCAGTGTATGCTGTGCCTGAGCCTGTTAAAACCTTTTTGTAAGAAACAGTATTACCGCTGTTGTCTACAAATGTTCCTGCTCCGCCATTTGCACTTCCTACGAATGTATCTGCCTGTGCTGTCTTTGTTCCAACAACCTTAATCTGATTAACAGGCTTTTTAGTTACCTTAGAGGAAACAACCTTGGTGTTTACAAGAACTCCGTCCTCGTATGTATTTTTCTTGGTTACTGTCTTTGAACCCTCAATGCCGTAACGGGTAATTTCGCTTGTACCCTTTTCCATTGAGCTGTCCTTTTTAACAGTTGTCTTGTAATCAACAACCTGTGTTTCTGTTTCGTTTTTAACTGTTACCTTAACAAGGGTGATGTCCATATCATCAAAAACCTTGTCGTCAAGGGAAGCATTCAGCTTGTCGTTTTTGTCGCAAACTGCTCCAACGCTTGCAAGTGCGTCTTTAACTGTTCCGGCAGGAACTTCATATGTAGCAGTTTCCCCCATTAGGGTGATGTCAACGCTTACGCTGTTGCTGATTTTAATTTCTGTACCCTCTGTAACCTCTGTGTCAAGGGATGGTGTAACCTTTTCGTCCTGTGCAAGGGCAATTCCTGCCTTGTTAAGGGCGTCCTCTACTGTACCTCTTGTCATACTGACTGACTTTTTCTCGCCCTTGTTATCAATAGTAACAGGAAAAGCTTTGAGGATTGTCAGGCTGATTACTCCGTTATTATCTGTTCTGATAACCTCGTCCTCGCTGTCAAGCACAAGGCTTGCCTTGTCAAGAATGTTATCTGTGTTTATGTTCGCTGTTGTAAGAGTTTCTTTATCTGTGCCATTGGTAGTTGCTGTATCGCCGGTTAAAGCAGCAACGGAAAGAACTGTTGCAGAAATAATAATTGTTGCAAGGACAACTGCTACTATTCTAAATAAGTTCTTCTTATAAATAGCCATAATAATTAACTCTCCTTTTCTTTAATATTATTTGCGGGTGGACGTAACTCACCCACTTGCAACAGTATAGGATTTTCTTTTGGTTATGTCAACCATATAGCGTACCTTGTTTTTGTGCAATATGCACAACCAAATGAGCTTTAATTTTTTTATGCGTTGTGTTTTAATTCTTCCTTTGAATTAAATCGCCCCTTTATATGTGCAAAATGGAGAAAGTTTTCTGTAATTATTTTGTAACCTTTACCCCTGCAAATGTTTTATTTTTAAACTTAATCCCTGTTTTTTCCCATTACTATCACATTTTTTTAATTACCGAATTGTAAGCTTAAAATTCAAAAGATTACAACGGTGTAACTTTTCTACACCAATCGACAAAATTCTCCCAAAAATTTTTCTTTTCACCCCAAAAAAATACGAAATTCTTTTTATTTACCTATTTTTTGATATAGACTTTTTATATCTTTAGGTATATAATATAGACTGTTTTTGAGATATATATATTATATATGAAAAGGGATTTGATTTTTCAGTTCCTGTTTGTTGTAGAAGAAAGTATGAAAAAAGAACATGGGGGAAATAAAAATGGATTTGATTAACTGGGAGAACCTTGCGGAATTTAAATATCTGCTGGTACTTGCAGCCATACTCCTGACAACCAAGCTGTTGGGACTTTTTTCAAGGAGAATACAGCTTCCACAGGTTGTTGGAGCGCTTGTAGCCGGTGTACTGCTGGGACCTGTTGTGAATGCATTTATGGGAGTTGGTACTGCTGACGGTTTTTTCTCCTCGGCGGCGGGGTCTGACCAGCTTTTCGGAATGTTATCCGAGCTTGGTGTAATTGTGCTGATGTTCGGTGCAGGACTTGAAACAGATATTCACGAAATGAGAAAGTGCGGAAAGGCATCCTTTATTATTGCCTTAATCGGAGTTATTGCACCTCTTGTTTTGGGTGGATTTGTCAGCTACTTCTTCATTACCGACTCCGACTCACAAATGCAGATTCTTAAATCTGTATTCATAGGTGTTGTGCTGACAGCCACAAGTGTTTCCATTACTGTTGAAACACTTAAGGAGATGGGCAAGCTGAACACTCCTGCAAGCAACGCAATTTTAGGTGCGGCAATTATTGACGATATTTTAGGCATTATCGCCCTTACAATCATCACCAGCTTTGCAGACAAGTCTGTAAACATTCTCGTTGTACTGCTGAAGATAGTTCTGTTCTTTGTATTCGCTGTTGTTTTAGGCGTTGGAATGTATATGCTGTTTAAGTGGATGAACAAGCATACAAAGAGGGACAGCCGTCGTCATGTTATCATCGCATTTGCATACTGCCTTGTAACTGCATTCGTTGCCGAGGTTTTCTTCGGTGTTGCCGACATCACAGGTGCATATATTGCAGGACTTGTGCTTTCTATGACTAACAGAAAAAGATACCTTGAAAACAGATTTTCAACTCTGTCATATATGCTGTTGTCGCCGATTTTCTTCGCCTGTATAGGACTTACTATTGAAGTTCCGTCACTGACAACCTCCCTTATGATATTCGCTGTTTTGCTCACACTGGTTGCAGTTGCCACAAAATTCCTTGGCTGTGCTTTGGGGGGTAAAATCTGCGGTTACTCCACAAGGGAATGTTTCCAAATCGGTGCAGGTATGATTTCAAGAGGAGAGGTTGCACTTATCGTAGCCAAAAAAGGTGAAAGCTGTGGCTTAATGGACCCAAACCTCTTTGGTCCTTTGGTTATAGTTGTTGTAATCACAACAATAATTGCTCCCGTTATCTTAAAAATTCTGTATAAAGAAAAAAAGAAATGTACCGTATAATCTAATAACAGTTACAAACAATAAAAGCCTTCCATACGGAGGGCTTTTGAGTTAGGTTTTTTGAGAGGTTATCTTATGCTATATAATCTTCACACCCACACATACAGGTGCAACCACGCAGACGGCGAGGACCGTGAATATATTGAATGTGCAATTAAATCAGGAATAAAGGTTTTGGGAATTTCCGACCATTGTCCACAGTTTTTCCCTAACACCGACTATTACAGTCACTTTAGAATGAAACCGGAGCTTGCAAAGGGTTATGTTGAGAGCTTTCGCACCCTTGCAAAGGAATACGAAAAGGACATAAAAATTCTTGTTGGCTTTGAAACGGAATACTACCCTGCAACTTATGACAAAATCATAGAATTTTTCAGGGAACTAAAAATCGACTACCTGATAATGGGGCAACACGCAATAGGCAACGAGCATAGGGAAAAGCAGTATTTTACCGGCAAAAGAGGCGGAGAGGACTACCTTAGAAAATATGTTGACCAGGTAATAGAGGGACTTAAAAAGGGAACCTTCACCTACCTTGCTCACCCCGACCTTGTGGATTTTCAGGGTGACAGGGACTTTTACCAAAAGGAAATGACACGACTGTGCAAAGAAATTAAGGAACTTGACATCCCTCTTGAATACAATATGCTGGGAAATTATTACGGAAGAAACTACCCTAACCTTGCCTTTTGGAAAATTGCAAAAGAGGTTGGAAATTCGGTAGTAATCGGCTTTGACGCCCACACACCAAGTTTTCTCAATTATTTAGAATTATATAAGCTTTGCAAGGAAAATCTTGAAAAGCTGGGCATAACACCAATGAAATTTGAGGATATAAAAATCCGTAAGGTTTAGAACTGTTCACTTGTAACAAAAGCTGTCGCAAAACTTTCTGCGACAGCTTTTGTTATGGTTAATATTAATTTTTACAAATTATCATTCAATATTAAAATCCAGCACAATTTTATCCTTTTCAGGGACAAACTGCGTCAGCTTTACTCCTGCTGATGTTAACATTCTCTTTGATGCCTTGGTGCTGTCGGTTTCCTTGTACTTGTCGGACAAATACACAATCTCCTCTATCCCCGACTGGATTATCGCCTTGGCACATTCGTTGCAGGGAAAAAGCGACACATAAATCCTTGCACCGCTAAGGCTTTTTCCGCCTGCATTTAGGATTGCATTTAATTCGGAATGTACAACAAACGGGTACTTTGTGTCGTTGGAGTTGCCCTCCCTTTCCCAAGGGAATTCATCATCGGAGCAACCAAAGGGAAAACCGTTGTACCCTGTGGAAATAATCACATTTTCGGGATAAGGACTGTTTTTTCCGCTGACAATACAAGCACCAACCTGTGTGTTTGGATCCTTACTCCTTTGGGAAGCAAGGAGAGCAATGCTCATAAAGTATTCATCCCAGCTGATATAGTCCTGTCTTTTCATCAAAATCACCCTCTTTATCTATAATTCCATTGTACAATGGCACAGAAAATTAGTCAATGTTTTTGTGGGGA
>JBJEOZ010000180.1:0-4819 GCA_051880975.1 Ruminococcus sp. | reverse complement strand
AAAAATTTTTACCAAAAATTTATATCTTTTTTATATGTCTGTATTATACCCCTTACTTCTTGCAAGTTCATTCAGTTCCTCAAGCTGCTGTGGGTCGTTAGCCCCAAGTACGGAGTCGGGATTCAAAGCTGTATATGCCTCTACCCTCTCACCCTTTTCAAGAAGAATTGCAAGTGCGTCCGGAAGATAATATTCCTTTGCTTTGTTGTTGCTTTTTATCTCACCCAGGACAGACAAAAGCTTTTCGCAACTAAACCAAAAGCCACCGGAATTAACTTCCCTTACCTTTAGTTCCTCAGGTGTACCATCCTTTTGCTCCACAATTTTAAGGAAAGCACCCTCCTTGTCACGGATAATTCTTCCGTAGCCTGTTGGGTCCTCTACCTCTGCGGAAATTACGGTGGCTACACTGTCTGTATCGGTATGTAGCTTTAGTGCACTTGAAATAGTTTCAAAATCCATAAAAGGAGCGTCACCGTTAAGGATAACAACATTACCGTTATGTCTTGAAAGGAAATCCTTTGCCATCATCACAGCGTGGCCTGTACCCAGTCTTTCACTTTGATAAACTGTTTCCACCTCATATGGAAGTGTTTTCACAAAATCCTCAATACATTCCTTTTTGTAGCCCTTAACAACGCAAATGTCATCGACACCAGCTTTCTTAACAGATTCGATAACCCACTGAAGTAACGGCTTGTCAAGCACACGAACCAAAGGCTTTGGAAGATCGCTCTTCATTCTCTTGCCTTCACCGCCTGCCAAAATAACAGCACAATTATTCATAAATGCACCCCTCTTTTGCATCTTCTTTACATCAGACGCATAATAAGACACTATCCATTATCCCACAATTCCTCAATTTTTCAAGTGGAAATCTTAAAATAAAAATAATTTTAACATATTACACAATATACAATTAAAAAAAACAGTACTTTTTATAAGAAATATTTTGTAAAAAATGTGGCTATTTTCTAATTTTTTTGCTATAATGAGTTTTGGGCTAAGGAAGTTTGCAAAGTAAACTGCGATTTTATGGAAACGCTGATTAAATCATTTGCACAGATTGTACAGTCAGATTTTTTGTCGGTTTGTTCAAAAAACCACAGGAATACTGATGTATTGCGAGGATTTTTTGAGCATACCGGCGGAAAATATGCGGACAAGATGTGTAAAGTGATTTATTCAGCGTTTCCTTGTACTTAGCGGTCAACTATTATACTTTTTCAGGAGGATTCAAACTATGAGTCACAAGTATGTATACCTTTTTAAAGAGGGTAACAAGGACATGCGTAATCTTCTCGGTGGTAAGGGTGCTAACCTGGCTGAAATGACAGGCTTAGGTCTTCCGGTTCCACAGGGCTTCACAATCACAACAGAAGCTTGTACACAGTACTATGAAGATGGCAGAAAGATTAATGATGATATCCAGGCACAGATTATGGAATACATCACAAAGATGGAAGAAATCACAGGCAAGAAGTTCGGCGACAAGGAAAACCCACTTCTCGTTTCTGTTCGTTCCGGCGCAAGAGCATCTATGCCGGGTATGATGGATACAATCCTCAACCTCGGTCTTAACGAAGATGTTGTTGAAGTTATGTCTAAGAAGTCCGGCAACCCACGTTGGGCTTGGGACTGCTACCGCAGATTTATTCAGATGTATTCTGACGTTGTTATGGAAGTTGGTAAGAAGTACTTTGAGGTTCTTATCGACGAAATGAAGGAAAAGAAGGGTGTTACTCAGGACGTTGAGCTTACAGCTGAGGATTTGGCTGAGCTTGCAGAGCAGTTCAAGGCTGAGTACAAGAAGCAGATCGGCGTTGACTTCCCAACTGATCCTAAGGAACAGCTTATGGGCGCTATCGAGGCTGTTTTCCGTTCATGGGACAACCCAAGAGCAAACGTTTACAGAAGAGATAACGACATTCCTTATTCATGGGGTACAGCTGTTAACGTTCAGATGATGGCATTCGGTAACATGGGCGACACTTCAGGTACAGGTGTTGCATTTACAAGAGATCCTGCAACAGGCGAAAAGCACCTTATGGGTGAGTTCCTTATGAACGCACAGGGCGAAGACGTTGTTGCCGGTGTTCGTACACCATCTCCAATCGCAAAGCTTCAGGAGGTTATGCCTGAGGTTTACAACCAGTTTGTTGACATCTGCTCAACTCTTGAAAACCACTACAGAGATATGCAGGATATGGAGTTCACTATCGAAGATAAGAAGCTCTATATGCTCCAGACAAGAAACGGTAAGAGAACAGCTAAGGCTGCTCTTAAGATTGCTTGTGACTTAGTTGACGAAAAGATGATCACTGAGGAAGAAGCAGTTGCAATGATCGACCCAAGAAACCTTGACACACTTCTTCACCCACAGTTTGACGCTGCTGCTCTTAAGGCTGCATCTCCAATCGGTAAGGCTCTTCCTGCTTCTCCGGGTGCTGCTTGCGGTAAGGTAGTATTCACAGCTGACGACGCTGTTGAATGGGCTGCTAAGGGCGAAAAGGTTGTTCTTGTTAGACTTGAAACTTCTCCTGAAGATATTACAGGTATGAAGAGCGCTGAGGGTATCCTCACAGTTCGTGGCGGTATGACATCTCACGCAGCAGTTGTTGCTCGTGGTATGGGTACTTGCTGTGTATCCGGTTGCTCCGAAATCAAGATGGATGAGGACAACAAGGTATTCACACTTGCTGGTAAGGAATTCCACGAAGGTGACCCAATTTCTCTTGACGGCTCAACAGGTAACATTTACGACGGTATTATCCCAACAGTTCCTGCTTCTGTTGAAGGTGAGTTCGGCAGAATCATGGCTTGGGCTGACAAGTACAGAACTCTTAAGGTAAGAACAAATGCTGATACACCTGAGGATGCTAAGAGAGCAAGAGAGCTTGGTGCAGAGGGTATCGGTCTTTGCCGTACAGAGCATATGTTCTTTGAAGAAACAAGAATTGCTGCATTCAGAGAAATGATCTGTGCAGATACAGTTGAAGAGAGAGAAGTAGCTCTCGACAAGATTATGCCATATCAGCAGGGCGACTTTGAGGCTCTTTATGAGGCTCTTGAAGGTAACCCGGTTACAATTCGTTTCCTCGATCCTCCACTTCACGAATTTGTTCCAACAGAAGAAGCTGACATTGAGGCTCTTGCTAATGCACAGGGCAAGTCAGTTGCTGACATCAAGGCTATCATCGACAGCCTCCACGAATTCAACCCAATGATGGGTCACCGTGGTTGCCGTCTTGCAGTAACATATCCTGAAATCGCAAAGATGCAGACAAAGGCTATCATCCGTGCTGCTCTTAAGGTTTCTGCTGCACATCCTGACTGGAACCTTGTTCCTGAAATTATGATTCCGCTTGTTGGCGATACTAAGGAGCTTAAGTTCGTTAAGAAGGTAGTTGTTGAAACAGCTGACGCTGAAATCGCTGCTGCCGGTGCTGACCTCAAGTACGAAGTTGGTACAATGATCGAAATCCCAAGAGCTGCTCTTACAGCTGACGAAATCGCAACAGAGGCTGAGTTCTTCTGCTTCGGTACAAACGACCTTACACAGATGACATTCGGTTTCTCAAGAGATGACGCAGGTAAGTTCCTTGACGCTTACTATGACAACAAGATTTACGAGAACGACCCATTTGCAAAGCTTGACCAGACAGGCGTTGGCAAGCTTATGGAAATGGCTGTTAAGATGGGTAAGGAAGTTAGACCTACAATGCACTGCGGTATCTGCGGTGAACACGGCGGTGACCCAACATCTGTTGAGTTCTGCCACAAGATTGGTCTTGACTATGTATCCTGCTCACCATTCAGAGTTCCAATCGCAAGACTTGCTGCTGCACAGGCTGCTATCGCAGACAAGAAGTAATAAACAAATAAGTCATAAATTATCCCCCTGTCATTCGGCAGGGGGATTTTTGTGTGAATTTTTGAAATTTATTATGGCGGTTATGTTTAAAAAGAATTACATTCACAAATTTCCTTTTATATAGTCTTTCTATTGCAATACGGTACATATACAAAAATTATAACGAAAAATTGTAGTTCTGCTACACTTTTTACAATGAAAATTTGTTGTTCAGCTACACTTTTTACAACGAAAATTTGTAGCTCCGTTACACTTTTTACAACGAAAATTTGTTGTTAAGCTACATTTTTTACACCGAAAAAGTGTATTGACTGTAAATAGACATATGATTATCCCCCTGCCATACGGTAGGGGGATTGTGTGTTTTGATATTTTATTTTTGCTTATGAGTACATATAAATCAGCCTGTGTATGCTGACCAGGAATTTGAGGAATAGCTGTAAATTTGGTTGTTGCCCGGTATTGTTAAATTTCCTGTTTGAGTACCGCTTCCGTTGTTGAATATGATGTTTTCATATCCGCTGTCAATGGTAATCTTGTAGATAGTTCCGCTGACCTTTGTCATACTTTCACCGGGCCAGGAGTTGTTTGTTCCCCCTGTCCACATATAAGCCTTAACAGTTGACCAGTTTGCTGTGTTGTCAAAGTAAACGGTTACTGATGTGTCACCGCCGCCGGACACATCACCTGCTATTGCCTTTAAGGTGCTAAACTTTGAATTTAAGGAATTGTAGTGATTTAAAGCGTCACTGCTTGAGAATGAGCTGCTGTTTGCTACGCAGTAGCGGTATTCCTTTTTAACTGCCATATACTGGTCGTATGAGCTGTAGGTGTATTTACTGCTGAGGTAATCTTTAACCGTTGTCATTAATGTGTTAAGGTCGTCTTGGGATGAACCTGAGGCAATCAGTGATGTTGTTGTACCCATTAAAATACTCTTTTGAA
>JBJEOZ010000179.1:0-4903 GCA_051880975.1 Ruminococcus sp. | reverse complement strand
ATCTAAAAGCTATCTTCGCCGAGGCTTTGACCTGATTTTGTCAGGACACGAGCATGGGGGAATAGTGGGTATTCCAAAAGGAAATAAAAATGAAAATAAGGGGCTAATAGGGCACAAAGGATTTTTCCCAAGGTTTTCAGGAGGAGAATATTCCTCACACCACTGCACAATGATAGTAAGTCGTGGAATATCATCAATGCCCTATAATTTAATTGTTCCACGATTTTTTAACAGGCCTGAGCTTGTGACCATCAGCATAAAAGGAATAGAGAAAAATGGATAGAACAGAAATAAGAAATTTTGCTATATACGCAAGAAATAAGCTGATAGAAGATATTAATACTTCCCTCTTGCAAATCGGAGTTACCAAAAAGGGACTGACCTCCTATGACGGACACCTTGACGAAAAAGAGAAGCATATGAGAAGCACCTTTGACTCCTTGATAAAGAGCCAAGGTGAGGAATATTCCTCTGCATTTGACTCAACTGTTGAGGAATTAGCCTATAAATGGTTTACTCGTATTGTAGCCCTTAGATATATGGACTTAAACAACATTCTCCCTGTTAGTGAAAGTGTTTTTCCAAGGAATAAGGGCGAAGAGCCACCAATGCTGGCAAGTAAGGATTTTTCCGTTCTCAACCTAACAGAACAGGAAAAAGAAGTTATAGCGAATTACCGCAAAAACGGTGATGAGGACGCACTATACACCTTTATATTCATTAAGCTATGCAACTATGTCAGCGACAATATGGGAATTTTCCAAAGTGATATAGGGGAATGTGACATTCCTCTTTTTCTGCTGTCCTACAAAAACGAGGGACTTATCACCCGACTTTGCAGTATTGATGAAGGCAACTTTACAAACGGCGTGGAAATTATGGGATGGTTTCACCAGTACTACAACACAGATGTTTTTAACAGGCTGTATGACGGTGATATGTCCAAGAAAAAGATAGACTCAAAGTTTCTGCCGGTAGCCACCCAACTGTATACCCCCGACTGGGTTGTTAAGTATATGGTGGAGAATACCTTGGGCAGAGTTTGGATTGACCACCTTATGGGCTTAGGAAAGACCGAAAAGGCAAAAACCCTCCTTGAAAACTGGATTTATTACATACCCGACACCGACGAGGACAGCGAGGAGCTTTTTGAAATAAGACAAAAAAAGAGGAATATTACACCCCAGAGCATAACCTTTATTGACCCTTGTATGGGTAGCGGTCACATACTTGTGTATGCCTTTGAATTACTAATGCAAATTTATATTTCTGAGGGTTACTCCAAAGATGAAGTACCTTTGCTAATTCTTAAAAACAACCTTTTCGGACTTGACATTGACGACAGAGCCTGTTATCTTTCACGCTTTGCACTTCTTATGAAAGCGTATCAGTATGACAAAAACATACTAAATAAGGCAAAGGAGATAAACCTGTTTGCCGTACAGGAGAGCAACAGCTTTACATATCTTAGGGAAACAAGGGACTTTTTTGCCAAGGGCAACGACAGACTTCTTGAAGAATTTGAGTACCTTGTTTCAGTATTTTACAACGCCAAGGAATACGGAAGTTTGCTGAATTTACGCAAGGTTGACTTCAAAGAACTTGACACAAGGATTGCAGAAATTTCTGCCCTAAACCCAAATAATCAGCAGGAAGAACTGTATAAAAAGGAAATTATAGAAAAACTAATTCCGCTTGTTAAACAGGCAAAGGTAATGACAAACCACTATGATGTTGTGGTGACAAACCCGCCTTACCTTAACAGCTCACGAATGAGCAAAAGCCTTTCCGACTATGTAAACAGGGAGTACAGCATTGCAAAAAATGACCTTGCATCTGTGTTTATCCAAAAGGCAACAGGAGTGCTTACAAAGGACGATGGAATGGTTGCAATGATTACCACAGTTTCTTGGATGTACCTAAAAAGCTTTGAAAAGTTCAGGAAATATCTTCTTCATACCTTTCAGATGAATTCCATTGTGGACTTTGGTACAGAGCTTTTTGAGGGGAAAATAGGACATCTTCCTGTTGTAACCTGGACAAGCAGAAAGCACCTGCCATTTCAAAAAATCCACTCTGTTCGCCTAACTAAGTACAATTACAGTAAAAGAAACGAAAAACAACAGCAGTTTTTTAATGCTGAAAATCACTTTTTTGCCCACCAAATGGACTTTGCCAAAATCCCCGGTGAGCCTGTTGCTTACTGGCTTGGTGACAGCTTTATAAAGGCATTTGAACAGGGCAGAACCCTTGGGGAACTGTCCGTTGTACGCAACGGTATGAAAACAGGTGACAACAAAAGGTTTCTTCGCCTTTGGTGGGAGGTGGACGGTGACTCTGTAAATTATAATGCAAAAAGTGGGACAGACGCCCTAAACAGCGGTTGCAGATATTTCCCATACAACAAAGGGGGAGAGTACAGAAAGTGGTACGGTAACAACGACTACCTTGTGGATTGGCACAACAACGGTGAGGTAGTTATGGGTATGGCAAAGTCTGACGGACGACACACCCAGGATTACAATGGGGAGCTAAAGTTTTTGCCACTAATCACCTGGTCACTTATCACAGTAAAACCGGCATTTAGATATAAAGAAAATGCCCTGTCCGATATTGCAGGAATGTCGATTTACACAGGTGAGGACAAGCTGTATTATTACTTAGGCTTTTGCAATTCCGTAATTGCAACGGAGATGATAAAGCTGCTTGCACCAACAATGAACTGTCAGGTTGGCGATATTGCAAGACTGCCAATACTCCACTCAAAGAGTATGGAGGAGGAAATCAACACCCTTGTAAAGGAGAATATTGCACTTTCAAAGGAGGATTGGGATTCCTTTGAAAAATCTTGGGACTTTACAACTCACCCATTTATAAAGTATAAGGGTGAGGGTGAAGATAAAATTCAAAATGCCTTTGAAAAGTGGGAAGCAGTTACCCAAAAAAGGTTTGAAAAGTTAAAAGAGAACGAAGAAAGGCTGAACAGAATTTTCCTTGATGTTTACGAGGTTAAAAGCGGTTTTGACCCAACAGTTGAGGATAAGGATATAACAGTCAGCAGGGCTGACAAGGTTCGTGATGTGAAGTCCTTTATATCCTACGGTGTAGGGTGTATTTTAGGCAGATACAGCCTTAGTAAAGATGGTGTTGTTTATTCCGGCAGTGACTGGGATATTCGCAACTACGGAGATTTTCCCCCTGTTGACAACGGCGTTGTCCTTGTTTCAGACAACGAGGACAGCAAAAACGACCTTGTGCATCACTTTGAAAACTTTGTGAAATATTCTTTTGGAGAAAAATACTTTGAAGAAAACCGGCTGTATATCGCCTCATCACTAAACGAAAAGGGCAAAACTCCAACAGAAAAAATAAGAAACTATTTCTTTAACACATTTTACAAGGAGCATCTGTCACTTTACAAGGTGGGTGTTTCGGGCAAAAGACCGATTTACTGGATGCTCAACAGCGGTAGCAAAAAGTCCTTTAAAGCCCTTGTGTATATGCACAGGTGGAACTACACCACAGTAGATAACATCCGTAAAAATCTGCTGACAAAACAGATAAAGTACTACAAGGACAAAATTACAGAGCTGGAAGAAAATATTTCCCTTGATAGCAAAGAGGAATACGGTGTGATGATGAAGCTTCGTGACGATTTGTTAAGCAAATACGAGGAGTCACAAAACTTTGATAAAAGCCTTGAAAAGCTTAGTGGCAACACCTTTGACCTAAACGACGGAATTATCAAAAACCACCAAAGTGTGCAAACCACAGCAGATGGTGAAGTCCTCAGGGTACTTGAAAAAATATAGCAGTTTGCGTTTTTGCAATTAATAGGATATAATCAGTAGAAGATTAAGAAAAGAGGATATTTTTATGGAGCGTTGGGATATATACGATAGAAACAAACAGAGAACAGGCAGAACAATGGAGCGAAACAACTGGATTTTAAAGGATGACGAATATCACCTTACAGTCCTTGGTGTTGTGTGCCGTAATGACGGAAAGTTCCTTATCACAAAGAGGGCAGAGGACAAGGCTTGGGCTCCCGGCTGGTGGGAGGTTTCCGGCGGTGCCGCAATGGCCGGGGAAGACTCCATTGACGCTGTACGCCGAGAGGTCAGGGAAGAAACAGGTCTTGATGTTACAAAGGGAAAAGAGGAATACCTCTTTACATACCACAGGGAAAACCCCGGCGAGGGTGACAACTACTTTGTAGATGTTTACCGCTTTACCCTTGACTTTAGTGAAGAGGATGTTCACAATCAGGAGAGAGAAACAACAGGCTTTATGCTTGCAACCAAGGAGCAGATAGAAGAATTTGCAAAGCAGGGAATTTTCCTCCACTACGACAGCATCAAAAAGGCTTTTGACCTTTAATAAAATCGAGGCAACCGTATAAGGTTGCCTCTTAATTTACCCGATTATCATATTGTGTCAGCAATAACGGAGTTAATGTTGACATTAACCCCTGTAAATGTATGCAATAATCCCCAAAGTAAAGTAAAGAAAAGTAAAGTAAATAAAAGAAAAGAAAAAGAAAGTAAAATAGAGGAAAGTAGAGTAGAGGAAAGTATAGAAAAGGAAAGAAAAAAAGAGAAAAGAAAATAAAACAAAATAAAACAAAATAAAACAAAATAAGACAAAAGTAAAAGAGAGCAGAGAAAAGGACAGAAAACCTGTTTTTTCTCGCTCTCTTAATTTGTTTGAAAATATTTTATTATTTTGTTCCGATAATCTCTCCATTGTAAGGAAAGTTCGTTCTCCCTGTCATTCCCAGCGTTGCGAGGAATCTGAAAGGATAGCAGTGGTGCATAAAGCGATACTATCAGGTTAGATGAAATTATTGACTAAACAAAGGCTCCATCGGATGAGGGAGCTGTCGCCAAAGGCGACTGAGGGA
>JBJEOZ010000178.1:0-22304 GCA_051880975.1 Ruminococcus sp. | reverse complement strand
TAGGATAATACAATGGATAGGAGTATTACTTTGCAGAAAAGTGATTTGAATAAAGAAAATTATTTAGAACAACAAAATTATTACCTGAATTTAATTGCAGAGCTTATGTCGGTGAGAAAAAGGGGAGAAACTCCTCTTGCATTCATTCACACCTACGGTTGTCAGCAGAATGTGGCAGATAGTGAAAAAATTAAGGGTATGCTTTCTGTTGCAGGCTTTGACTTTGTGGATAAGCCTGACGACGCTGACTTTATCCTTTTCAACACCTGTGCAGTAAGGGAACACGCAGAGGACAGAGTTTTCGGAAATGTTGGTGCATTAAAAACATTAAAGCGAAAGCATCCGCAAATTTTGATTGCACTTTGCGGTTGTATGATGGAGCAAAAGCATATTGCCGAAAGAATGTACAAAAGCTTTCCTTTTGTTTCTCTTGTATTCGGTACTCACTCATTGCAGAATTTCCCTGAACTCTATTACAGAGCCTTATTTACAGGAAAAAGAGTTTATGAGCGTGACAATGACGACAAGAAAATTTACGAGGGTATTCCCGTTAAGCGTGACGGTACATTCAAGGGTTGGCTACCAGTTATGTACGGATGTGACAACTTCTGCACATACTGTATTGTTCCCTATGTTAGGGGAAGGGAAAGAAGTCGAAAGCCACAGGATATTTTAAATGAGGCAAAGGAGCTTATTAATTCAGGCTACAAGGACATTACCCTTTTGGGACAGAATGTAAACTCCTACGGTAAAGGGCTTGAAGAGGATATTACCTTTGCAAAGCTTATTGGCGAGATAGATAAAATCCCCGGTGACTACTGGTTAATGTTTATGACCAGCCACCCTAAGGACTGTTCAAAGGAGCTTATTGACACAATAGCAAACAGTGAGCATATCAGCACACACCTCCATTTGCCGTTCCAAAGCGGTTCAGACCCTATTCTTAAGAAGATGAACAGGCATTACGACAGGAAAAAGTATCTTGAAATAATCAATTACGCAAAGGAAAAGATACCTAATGTTTCAATCACAAGCGACATTATTGTCGGCTTCCCCGGTGAAACATACCAGGACTTTCAGGAAACTATATCCCTAATCAAAGAGGTTGAGTTTACATCCCTCTTTACATTTATCTATTCACCAAGGGTAGGCACTCCTGCCGCAGAGATGGACGACCCAATCCCTGCTGAGGAAAAGTCAAAATGGTTTAGGGAACTCCTTGCTGTGCAAGAGGGCATAGCCGCCAAAAGGTGTGCATCTATGGTAGGAAAAACGGAGAAAATCCTTGTTGAAAGCGTGAATGAGAAAAACGGAAAGCTACAATGCAGAAATTCCGGCAACATCATAGTTGAATGTGAGGGAGAAAGTTCCCTTATAGGAACATTCCAAACAGCCGAAATCACAGAGGCAAGAAACTGGATACTTAGAGGAAAAATTATTTAATTATTTATAGAATTCAAAGGAGATTATTATTATGGAAAAAGAGATTGTTGCACTTGCAAGACAAATAGGAAAAATGCTCCAAGAGGAGGAGTGTTACAAAAAGATGGAGGAGTCAAGAATTGCCTCCGACAGTGACAAGGAACTTCAAGATTTAATTGGTGAATTCAACCTAAAGAGAATTGCAATTAATGAAGAGGGTATGAAAAAGGATAGAGATCAAGAGAAAATCACCAAATTCAACAACGAAATGCGTGAAATCTACACAAAGATAATGCAGAACGAAAATATGCTCGCCTATAACGAGGCAAAAAGTGAGCTTGACAAAATTGTAGGCAGAGTTGCCGCTATTATTACTCAGTCTGCAAACGGTGAAGACCCTGAAACAACTGATGTTCACGAGGGTTGCACAGGTAACTGCAGTGGTTGCAGTAGCTGTGGCTGATAAATAATTAACAGGAAAGGAAGTGAGAATGTGGCTGAATTGTCCCCAATGATGAAACAGTATTTTGAAATTAAAGAAAAGAATAAGGACAGCATCTTGTTTTTTAGACTGGGTGACTTTTACGAGATGTTTTTTGACGACGCCAAACTCGCTTCCAGAGAGCTTGACCTCACCTTAACAGGCAGAGATTGCGGACAAGAGGAAAGAGCACCAATGTGCGGTGTTCCTTTCCATAGCTGTGAGGGCTATATTGCCCGCCTTGTTCAAAAGGGTTACAAGGTAGCTATTTGTGAGCAAACCGAAGACCCTGCAAAGGCAAAAGGCCTTGTAAAAAGGGATATTGTAAGGGTAATAACACCCGGTACAGTTATGGAGTCAAGTATGCTTGACGAGGGCAAAAATAATTTTATTGCATCATCCTATATGGCGGATGGAGTAATAGGTCTTTCTTTCTGTGATATTTCCACAGGAGAATTATTTGTAACTGAACTTTCCGGTGAAGATTTGCTTGACCAACTGCAAAACCAATTCATTAGCTACAACCCAAGGGAAATCCTTGTGGGCGGAGATATTGTCAGCTTTAAGGGACTTAGCAGTTTTATCAAAGAAAAGCTGTCTGCATCCGTTGAAATGTTTTCTGACGAAGAATTTGAATATTCTACTTGTTTACAAAGCGTTTCAAACCAGTTTAAGGAAGAGGATGTCCGCTTAATAAAGGAAAAAGCTCAACTTATTTCCTCGATTGGTGTTTTGATTAACTATCTCAAAGCAACCCAAAAGACAGGCTATGAGAGAATTACATCCTTTGAGGTTTACAGCGACAACCAATATATGAACCTTGACTATAACACAAGGCGAAACCTTGAGCTTACCCAAACTATGATGAACAAGGAGAAAAAGGGTTCACTTATTTGGCTCCTTGACAAAACAAAAACGGCTATGGGCAAAAGGCTTTTAAGGTATTGGATTGAGCATCCACTCCTTAACCTTAGCACCATACTAAAAAGACAAGGTGCTGTTTCTGAACTGGTTAGCGACACCATTCAGCGTATGGAAATCACAGATGCACTTGTTGGTATCTTTGATATTGAGCGCCTTATGACAAAGATTGTTTACGGCAACTCAAACCCAAGGGAGCTTAGGTCACTGTGTTCAGCATTTGAAAATTTGCCCAAGATAAAATCTTTAATGAGCAATTTTGAATCAAAGCTGATGAAACAGCTTTTTGAAGATATTGACGAGCTTCAGGATATTCACAGCCTTATAGACAACGCCATTGAGGATGAACCTCCTTTTTCTGTTCGTGAGGGCGGAATTATCAAGGAGGGTTATGACGAAAGCCTTGATGCTGTACGTTCCGATATGAACAACAGCACTTCACTTCTTGCAAATATAGAGGCTGAACAAAAGGAAAAGACAGGTATTCCAAAGCTAAAAGTAGGCTACAACAGGGTGTTTGGCTACTTCATTGAGGTAACAAACTCCTACAAGGACAAAGTACCCGAGGAATATATCCGCAAACAAACCCTTACTAACTGCGAACGATACATAACACAGGAACTAAAGGATTTAGAGGGAAGAATCCTCGGTGCAAAGGACAGATCCTTTGCGATGGAATACAGAATATTTGACGAGATACGAAAAAAGGTTGCGGAAAACCTTGATAGAATTGAAAGGACGGCAAAGGCTATTGCAAACCTTGATGTTTTAACAAGCCTTGCAAATGTTTCCGCCGACAACAACTACACCTGCCCCGAGGTAAATCTTTCTGACAGGATTATTTTAAAGGAGTCAAGGCATCCTGTTGTTGAGGTTTTACTCTCAGGTTCTCCATTCGTTCCAAATGATGTAACACTTGACAACGAAGAAAACAGAGTAGCAATTATAACAGGTCCTAATATGGCAGGTAAATCAACATATATGAGGCAGGTTGCTCTTATTGTGCTTATGGCTCAAATCGGCTCTTTCGTTCCCGCAAAGTATGCCGAAATCGGACTTGTTGACAGCATTTTTACAAGGGTAGGTGCATCTGACGATTTAGCGTCAGGACAGTCCACCTTTATGGTTGAAATGAACGAGGTCGCAAATATTGTAAAGAAAGCAACCTCAAAATCCCTGTTAATACTGGACGAGATAGGCAGAGGTACAAGTACCTTTGACGGAATGAGTATTGCTCGTGCTGTGCTGGAATATGTGGTTGATAAGAAAAAGATTGGTGCAAAGGCACTGTTTGCAACCCACTATCACGAGCTAACAGTAATGGAAAACCTGTTAAGCGGTGTTAAGAACTATAACATAGCTGTCAAAAAGCGTGGTGACGACATTACATTCCTAAGGAGAATTGTACCGGGCGGTGCAGACGACAGCTACGGTATAGAGGTTGCAAAGCTTGCAGGACTGCCTGACTGGATAATAAAAAGGGCAAAGCAAATCCTAAAGGAGCTTACAAGTAATAAGCCTGATATGAAAAAGGATTTTGCAAAAATAGACACAGCGGAAAAGGAAGATTTGCAAATAAATCTCCTTGACAACGCAAACAGCTCTGTGGTTGAAAAAATTAAAACCACAGATGTAAACACATTAACGCCTATTGAGGCTATGAATTTACTTTATGAATTGAAAAATATGGTTTAGTGATTTTTTAGAATGGAGGTGAACGCTTTGGGAAAAATTAATGTACTGGACAAGCATATAGCAGAGCTTATTGCTGCCGGTGAAGTCGTAGAGCGTCCATCTTCTGTTGTAAAGGAATTACTTGAAAATTCCATAGACGCAGGTGCAACAAGTATTACCGTTGAAATTCAGCACGGCGGAATTAGCTTTCTACGTGTAACTGATAACGGTCACGGTATCCTAAAGGACGATATAAGGAATGCTTTTAAACGAAATGCAACAAGCAAAATTTGTGTTGAAGAGGACCTTAACAAAATCGGCACTTTAGGTTTTAGGGGAGAAGCACTTGCATCAATATCCTCAGTTTCCAAGGTACAGCTTATTACAAAAGCCAAGGAAGAGAAAATCGGCACAGCATATGAAATAGAGGGCGGTGTTGAAAAATCCTTTGACGATGCCGGTTGCCCTGACGGCACAACCTTTATTATGAGGGATTTATTTTACAATGTTCCCGCAAGGTATAAATTCCTAAAAAAGGATGTTGCCGAGGCAAATGCAGTTGCCGGAGTTATTGACAAAATTGCACTTTCTCACCCGGAAATCTCATTTACATTAATAAGGGATAACAAAATCACACTTAAAACTGCCGGTGACGGAAAGCTGTTGTCTGCTATTTACGCTGTATATGGCAGAGAATTTGCAAATTCTCTTATCCCTGTTGATTACGAGCTTAACGGTATGACACTAAAGGGCTACATAAGCAAACCTACCTGTGGCAGGGCAAACAGAAATATGCAAAACACTTTCATCAACGGAAGATTTGTAAAGTCAAAGACAATATATATTGCCCTTGAAGAAGCCTGCAAAGGCTCAATTATGATTGGAAAGTTTCCCTCCTGTGTACTCAACTTGACAGTACCGGCTGAAAGCGTTGATGTAAATGTTCATCCCTCAAAAATTGAGGTTCGTTTCATCAATGAAAGACCTGTGTATGACACAGTATATCACGGTATTAAGTCAGCACTTTTAAAGAGCGACAGCCGAAAAGAAGCTGTACTTTCACTTTCCCATAAAAAACCAGAGAGCATAAAGCCTGTTAATCCATTTAATTTGGCTAACAAGTTCATCAAAGAGGAAAAAATTTCTGTTCCTGCAAAACCTGTTACTAAAAAGGAGAATAGGGAAACATCTGTTTTTGATGAATTAGATATAATTCCCACAAAGAAAAATAAACCGTTAAGAGCTGATTATGTTTCCGACTCAGTATCTGCAAGGGAAAATTATCTTAATTTGTTAAAAAGCAAGACTAATAATAACCATAAGACACTTGAAGAAGATAAAAAAGAAATTCCTAAAACTTTTTTAGATAAAGATTTTGAAAAGGAATCTGTACCTAAAGAAGATAAATCTATAAATGTAAAAAATGAAACTACAACAGTAGAAAATAAAACTCAGGTTATCCTCCCTGAAAATGTTACAGAGGAGGACACCACCCAAAAGCACGAAATAAAAACTATTATTGACGAAGATAAAGAAAGCTTTAGATTTATCGGCGAAGCTATGAACACCTATATAATTGTTGAAACTGATGATAACAAAATGGTACTCATAGATAAACACGCCGCTCACGAGAGGATACTTTTTGAAAAGCTAAAACAGGAAAAGGGCAGAGGAGATGCCCAAATGCTCCTTGTACCCGTTACCGTAACACTTGAAAAAAGCGAATACAATGTTGCTTTAGAAAACCTTGATATGTTCAGCGAAGTAGGTTTTGAGGTTGAAAATTTCGGCAACGGTACTATAATTGTAAGGAGTGCACCGTCCTACTTAAGGAATGACGATATAGCCGATACAGTAGTTGAAATCTGCGGTCATATTGCCGACAACAGAAAAGAAATCATCAGTGAGCATATGGAGTGGATTTACCACAATATTGCCTGTCGCTCAGCAATAAAGGCAGGAAACAAGAGCACACCAAAGGAGCTTATTGACATTGCAAGCAAAGTTTTCTCAGACGACAAAATTAGATACTGTCCTCACGGAAGACCTGTTTGTATAGAAATTTCTAAGTATGAAATAGAAAAACAGTTTGGAAGAGCATAATGAAAAGGATAAAGATAATTTCCGTTGTAGGGCCTACCGCATCGGGAAAAACAGCTCTGTCAATAGAGATTGCAAAAAAGTATAACGGAGAAATCATTTCTGCGGATTCAATGCAAATTTATAGGGGTATGGATATAGCAACTGCAAAACCCACAAAAGAGGAAATGCAGGGGATAGTACATCACCTTATTGACAATGTAAACCCCGAAGATGAATACTCCGTTGCACAGTATGTTAAGGACGCAAGAAATGCGATACTTGATATAGACAGCAGAGGAAAAACACCGATTTTAGTTGGCGGAACAGGTCTTTATGTCGATTCTCTCCTTGACAATGTGCAGTTTTCCGAAAGTCCTATTGATGAAGAATTAAGGCAAAAATTGAACAGTTTAAGTACAGAAGAACTTTTGTCTATGCTATATGATGTTGACAGAGAGTCATACGAAAAGCTAAGTATTGAAAAAAATCACAAACGCATTGTAAGGGCTTTGGAAATATATTATCAAACAGGTAAGCCTAAGTCTGTTGTTGACAAAGAGGCAAAAAGTGTTCCATCACCATACGATGCAATAAAAATCGGTCTTAATGCAAATGACAGGCAGTTTTTATATGACAGAATCAACACCCGAGTTGACCTGATGATTGATATGGGACTACTTGATGAGGCAAAAAATTTTTTGTCAAAGGATTTAAGCTCAACCGCCTCTAAGGCGATAGGATATAAAGAGTTTATACCATACTTTAACGGAGAATCTTCCTTAGAGGAATGTAAGGATTTGCTGAAAATGGAAACACGCAGATACGCAAAAAGACAGTTAACTTGGTTTAAGCGTGACAAAGAAATTCATTGGTTCAGCATAGACTTGATGAATAAAGACGAATTAATTAACAAAGTTTTTGAAGTTATTGATAAAGGATAAAATATGGATAAAGCTAAATTTAAAAGAGTGGTTATTGCACTCATTGCAATATTCCTCATTGTTAATGTTGTATATGTTTTTATCAATTCTGTTTTTGATGTTGACGGTGTGGAAACCGAAATTGCAACAGAAATGACTGCAACTGATACCTTGTACAAGGATGCAATTATCATAAGAGATGAAGAACTTATCAAAAATGATACAGACGGTGTGATTTCCTACACATCTGCTGACGGTGACAAGGTTGCAAAGGGAGAGCAGGTTGCCAAGGTTTACAACAGCGAAGATGATGTTTTGGCATATCAAGAGTTGCAAGGAATTCAGACAGAAATCAAAAGGCTGAAAAAGCTCAACGCTTCCGTTAACAACGGAGATTTAGGCATAGACACAATAAACAGCCTTATTTATAACGCAGTTACCGACCTTAACAAAAGTATTGCAGACAGAGATTTTATCGACTCCGATTCACAGGTTGATAATCTAAGCTATTTGATTACCGAGAGGCTTATGGTAACAGGGGATTCAGTTAATGTTTCCAACAGACTAAATGAATTACAAGAAAGAAAACAGGAGATAGAGAATAGTTTTGATAAGGCAAACGGTGTAATCAAGTCCCAAAAAGCCGGCTGTTTTGTTTCAAATGTTGATGGTTACGAATCTATCTATAAATATGATGATGTGTCCAACATAAACATTTCAAAGTTTAACAAGCTTAAGGATGCTAAACCAAAAAAGGTTTCTGATGATACAGTAGGTAAGGTTGTTACAAGTGTTAACTGGTACATTCTATGCCCTGTAAGTGAAACTGAGGCTTTGCGTCTTACAAAGAGTAGTTATGATAAGGTGACTATCAATTTACCTTTTGCATCTTCAGACTCTATACCCGCCTATGTTGAATCAATTAATCAAGATGCCAAGGGTGGTGATAGCGTACTTGTTATTAGATGTGACTATATGAATTCGGAACTTGCATCTATCCGACATGAAAATGTAGAGATTTGCCTCAACACATATGAGGGTTTAAGAGTCAGCAAGGCTGCTCTTCATGACGGAATTGCAAAGAAGATTACAGAGGACGAAAACAATAATCAAATAACAAAGAAGAAGGCTGTACAAGGTGTTTATGTGCTATACGGCAATGAACTCCAGTTCAAGGAGGTTTCACTCCTATATTCAGGCTCCGACTTTGTAATTTGTGACCCGTCACCTGAGGATGGGGTGTTGTTTAACGGGGAAACAATTTCCCTTTATGATAATGTTGTAGTAGAAGGGAGCGACCTAAAGGATGGAAAGATTATTAAGTGATATTGAGTATAACTACAATCATATAAAAGAGAGAATAGCAGAGGCTGCCGTGAAGTCCGGCAGAAAACCTGAGGATATTACATTCCTTTCGGCTACAAAAACCGTTGAACCGGAGTATATTAATTATGCAATTTCCTTGGGGCTTGACCATATTGGTGAAAACAGAGTTCAGGAACTTCTTTCAAAATATGATGAATACAACCTTGAAAATTGCTCCTTGCAGTTTATCGGTCATTTACAAAGCAATAAGGTAAGGCAGATTGTGGGCAAGGTTGACCTTATCCAGTCTGTTGATTCCCTTAAGCTTGCCAAGGAAGTTTCCAGAGTTTCTCAAAACAAAAACCTTACAACAGATATTCTTGTTGAGGTAAACATAGGTAAAGAGGAGAATAAGTCGGGTGTTATGCCCGAAATGCTGGAAGAATTGTTGTACCAAATTAAGGATTTACCGTCAATTAATATAAAAGGATTGATGACAATCCCCCCGATTTGTGATGATAACAACAAAATTCGTAGTTTTTTTAGTGATATGAACAAGATGTTCCTTGACATATCGTCAAAAAAATTAGATAATGTATCTATGGATATTCTGTCTATGGGAATGTCCGGTGATTATTATGAAGCAATTCTTGAGGGTGCCAATATGGTTAGAATTGGTTCAGCACTATTTGGAAAAAGGATATATAAATAAATTTGGAGGTTATGAGTATGGCTGGTTTTGTTGAAAAGTTTAAAAAGATGTGGGATTCCCCGGACGAAGAATATGATTACGATGAATATGAAGAAGAGGAAAACGGTTACGAAGAAGAATATGACCGTGAAAGCGAAAGAGATAGAGAAAGAGAGTATCGCAGAGCAGAAAGAGCCGAGAGAAGAAGAATGACAACTGATGCCTACACCGAATACGAGGGTAGCAACAAGGTTGTTAATATCAGTGCAAATACTAAAATCCAGGTGGTTCTATTTAAGCCTGAGAGATTTGGCGATGATACAATAGAAATTGCTGATGAGCTTATTAAGAACCGTACTGTTGTTCTTAATCTTGAAAATACCAACAGAGATATGTCAAGAAGAATTTTAGACTTTGTAAGCGGTGTTGCCTACGCAAAAAAGGGTAAAATTAAGAAGGTTGCAAACAGCACCTTTATCATTATGCCTGAAAATGTTGACTTCACAGGTGATGATCTTCTTGACGAGCTTGAAAGCAATGGAGTTCTATTTTAATTAATGGCAAAAAGCAGTGATGAAAATGATATTCTAATTAGCAGAATATCAGATTTATATTATCTTGCCTGCGAAAGGAACAAACCCACCTTTACACAGTTTCTCAATGAACAGGAAATTTCTGTGTGTATTGAGGGGCTTAAATCCTTTGGCATTACCGATTATTCCTTTTACGGGGGTTATGAAAACAGTCAAAGGAAAATCTTAGGATTTTTTGCCGAAAAGGATGATTTTCCTGTTGCTATAATTGAGTTTAAGTACCGAAAACAGGATACATTAAATCACAGGCAATTTCTCGGAACAATACTGTCAACCGGTTTAAAGCGTTCCGTTTTGGGTGATATAATATGTTTGGAGGGTGTTACCTATGTTTTCATCCTTTCAAATCAAGCCGATTATGTTATGTCACAGCTTGACAGGATTGCTCGTGTTGGAGTTAAGTCAAGGATTATTAATCTAAATGACTTTAATTATACCCCGAAATTTAGCTCCAAGGAATATTCGGTAAGCTCACTAAGGCTTGATAACGTTGTTGCAGGAATTACAGGGCTTAGCCGAGAAAAAACACGAAACCTGATTTTGAGTGGCAATGTGTTTGTGAATTACTTGCAAAAAGATAATATAAGTTATAAGATAAATACTAAAGATGTTTTGTCCATACGAAAATACGGGAAATTTATCCTTGATGAAGTAATTGGACAAACTAAAAAAGGCAGATACAAAATTATTATAAAACAATACATATAAGGGAGACTGAAAAATGCTAACTATTGATGAAATTAAAGATGTTAAATTCAGAACGAACAGAGGACAGTCCTTCTACAAAGCAGAGGATGTAGATGCTTTTATTGATGAAGTTATTGAAACCCTTGAAATGAAGAATAACGAGAAAGCTGAACTTGTTCACAAGATGGATATTCTTGCAACAAGAATTGAACAGTACCGTTCCGACGAGGAAACTGTTAGAAATGCTTTGCTTTCTGCCCAAAAGGTAGCTGATTCAACTCTTAAGGAGGCAAATGAGCAGTCTGAGATTTCCCTTAAGAATGCAAAGGAAAAGGCAGACAAGATGATTGCCGACGCTCAAAAAGAGGTTGCAAAGGAAAAGGAAGCTCTTGTTGCTTTGCAGAAGCTTGCAAATGAAATGAGAAGCGAACTGTTTATGAAGGTTAAAAGCTGCATAGATATTGTTGATACACTTCCTTCTGAGGGCGTTGTGAATGAAATTAAGGCAAAGCTTAATAAGGAATTTCCAACTCCTGTTGCAGATGCCGTAGCAGATAAAGAAGAGCCTGAAAAAATCAAGCTTGCTCAGCCTGTTTCTGTTAAAGAGGACAAAGTTGTTGTAGAGGATGATGAAAAGACTCCTGTTAAGGAACCTGTTACCGAGGCTACAACAAAGTTTGGCGTGCTGAAATTCGGCAGCAACTATGATGTTGAAGAATAAATAATTCTATATTTTAATTCTATTTTTTATATATTGGAGAGAAGAATAATGTCACAGGATTACAATCAGACACTTAATCTCCCAAAGACAGACTTTCCTATGCGTGCAGGTTTGCCTAAAAGTGAACCGGTCACCTTGGAAGCTTGGGAAGAAAACAAGGTGTATGACAAATTAATGGAGAAAAATGAGGGCAAACCGCTGTTTATTCTGCACGACGGCCCTCCTTATGCCAACGGTGATATTCACCTTGGTCACGCCTTAAATAAAATTTTAAAGGATTTTATTGTAAGACAAAAGAATATGTCAGGTTACAAGGCTCCTTATGTTCCCGGTTGGGATACCCACGGTCTGCCAACAGAGCTTAAAGCAAGACAAAAGGCGGGAGTAGGCAATTCAGCAGAGATTTCTATTGTTGAACTTCGTAAAATGTGCGAGGACTTTGTTACAGGATATATTAACGACCAGCGCAATCAGTTTAAAAGACTTGGAATAATCGGCGAATGGGATAACCCATATATCACATTACAGCACGAATTTGAAGCTGAACAAATCAGAGTTTTTGCCGAAATGGCATCAAAGGGCTACATTTACAAGGGTCTAAAGCCTGTTTATTGGTGTCCTGAATGTAAGACAGCTCTTGCCGAGGCAGAAATTGAATATGCCGAGGATCCATGTCACTCAATCTATGTAAAGTTTAGTGTTACGGACGACAAGGGTGTATTCTCAAATATGGGAATTGACCCTGCAAAGGTTAAGTTTGTTATTTGGACAACAACAACATGGACACTTCCTGCCAATGTAGCAATCTGTGTCGGTCCAAGATATGAATATTCCGTTGTTAAAACAGGCGACGAATATTTGGTAATGGCAACCGAGCTTTATAAATCTGCTCTTGAGGTTGCCGAAATCACCGACTATGAGGTTGTTGCAACTGTCAAGGGAAGTGAGCTTGAATACATCAAGACTGCACATCCTTTCCTTGACAGAGAATCCCTGGTTATTGTTGGTGACCATGTTACTCTTGAAAGCGGTACCGGATGCGTACATACTGCACCCGGACACGGTGTTGACGACTACAATGTTTGTCAGAATTATCCCGAAATTCCTGTTATTTGTCCTGTTGACTCAAACGGTGTATTAACCGATGAGGCAGGTCAGTTTGCAGGTCTATCCACAGATGAAGCAAACAAGAAGATTGCGATTTTTCTTGATGAGAACGGTTATCTCTTTGCACTTAAAAAGATTATCCACCAGTATCCACACTGCTGGAGATGTAAGACACCAATTCTCTTTAGAGCAACCGACCAGTGGTTCTGCTCTGTTGACGACTTTAAGGACCAGGCTGTTGAGGCTATCAATACAGTAGAGTGGATTCCTGCCTGGGGTCGTGACAGAATCACCAATATGGTTAAGGAAAGAAAAGACTGGTGTATTTCCCGTCAGAGAAAATGGGGTGTTCCAATTCCGATTTTCTTCTGTAAGGAGTGTGGCGAGGCTCATATTGACAGAGATGCAATGATGGCTGTTGCAGATTTGTTTGAAAAGGAAGGTTCGAATGCTTGGTATAACCACACAGCCTCAGAAATTTTACCTGAGGGTACAAAGTGTAAGAAGTGCGGTTGTACAGAGTTTGAAAAAGAAAAGGATATTATGGATGTTTGGTTTGACAGCGGTTCATCCCACGCAGCCGTAATGGGTAAGCGTGATAACCTGACAACACCTGCTGACCTTTATCTTGAGGGTAACGACCAGTACAGAGGTTGGTTCCAGTCATCCCTCTTAACATCTGTTGCAACTAATGGAGTTGCCCCATACAAGGCAGTTCTTACTCACGGAATGATTCTTGACGAAGAAAAGAGAAAGATGAGTAAGTCACTTGGCAACGGTATCAGCCCACAGGATGTAATCAACCAGTACGGTGCCGATGTGTTAAGACTTTGGGTTGCATCTACCGACTATCAGTCTGATGTTCATATTTCAAATGATATTCTAAAGCAGATTTCTGAATCTTACAGAAAAATCAGAAACACAGCTCGTTTTATCTTGGGTAATGTTTCCGACTTTAACCCTGATACAGATTCTGTTTCCCTTGATGAACTTATGCCAATGGACAAGTGGGCACTTGTAAAACTTAATGAGCTTATCACAAAGGTTGCAGGAGCTTACGAAAAGTACGAATTCCATCAGGTATATCATTCAGTGAGAAACTTCTGTGTAATTGATATGTCCAACTTCTACCTTGATGTATTAAAGGACAGACTTTACACAGAAAAGCAGGACAGCAAGTCAAGAAGAGCTGCTCAAACAGCAATTTACATTATCCTTGACGCTTTAACAAGAATGGTCAGCCCAATTTTGGCTTACACCTCCGAAGAAATTTGGAAGTACATCCCTCACAAGGCTACTCACGACAGCGAATCTATCCTCTTTAACCAGATGCCTAAGACTGTTGATGTTAAGGTAACAGATGACTTTATGCTCACTTGGGAGAAGATTCATAACCTTAGAGATGATGTTAAGAAGGCTCTTGAGGAGGCTGTTAAGGCAAAGAAAATCAAAAAGTCCCTGGACGCAAAGGTTGTTCTCAACTGTGGCGGAGAGTATTTTGATTTTGCAAAATCCGTTGAGGGTGAGTTGAAGAGTGCCTTTATCGTTTCTGATGTAGAGGTTAAGGACGCAGGTTCTACCGATGCATCTTCACTCTCTATTGATATTGAGCTTGCACAGGGCGAAAAATGCGAAAGATGTTGGGAACATTCCACAACTGTTGGACAGGACAGTGAACATCCAACACTTTGTGCAAGGTGCGTAAATGTGCTAAAATAATTACTAAAATAACTTTAAGGCGGTGCACAGCAGTGTGCACCGTTTTTTAATGAGGTGATAAATTGGTTGGTATATCTCTTGTTATTGCCGGTCTGGTTGTATTCCTTGACCAATTAATTAAATATTTTGTTGTACAGTATCTTCCACAGGCAGGAACGGTTACAGCAGTGCCCTATGTTTTGGACTTAACCTACGTGGAAAACAGGGGAGTAGCCTTTGGTATGTTTAAGGATATGAGGTGGATTTTTGTTGTGTTTACCGCCATAATTATCCTTGTGCTTTTGTATATAATTATTTTTAAGGGGATAAAGTCAAAGCTGTTTCTTATCTCCTCGGCTCTTATTATCGGCGGAGGAATCGGAAACCTTATTGACAGGATTTTCCTGGGTTATGTAATTGACTATCTGCAACTTTCCTTTTTCAGTCCGGTATGTAATTTTGCCGATTATGCAATAACTGTGGGAACAGTTTTACTTGTGATATATCTTCTGTTTTTCTCCGACTCCTCAAAGGCAAAACCTAAAAAGGAGAATGACAATGACTGAACACAGCTTTTTGGCTTGTAAGGAGGATGAGGGAGAGAGGATTGACAAATTCCTTTCCCAAAAAATCACAGATATTTCCCGTTCTGCTATTGCTAATTTAATCGAGAAAGAAAGCCTAAGTGTAAACGGTACTATACAAAACAAAAAATATAAGGTTAAGTGTGGCGACCAAATCAGTTTTATCATTCCCGACCCTGTGGAATATACGGTTGATGCTGAAAACATCCCACTTGATATTGTCTATGAAGATAACGACCTGTTAGTTGTAAATAAACCAAAGGGAATGGTAGTTCATCCTGCACCGGGTAACTATTCAGGAACACTTGTAAATGCCCTCCTCTACCACTGCAAGGAAAGTCTTTCAGGGATAAACGGTGTGTTAAGACCGGGAATAGTTCACCGAATTGACAAAAACACAAGCGGACTTCTCATAGTCGCCAAGAACGACTTTTCCCACAATGCCCTTGCAGAGCAAATCAAGGAGCATAGCTTTAAAAGGGAATATGAGGCTATTGTGTATGGAAACATAACAGAAAAGGGAACAGTTGATGCACCAATCGGCAGAAGTAAAAAAGACCGTAAAAAGATGTGCGTAACTTATGAAAATTCAAAGAATGCAGTCACCCATTATGAGGTGCTTGAAAATTTCGGTAGCTTCACACATATTAAGTGCATCTTGGAAACAGGCAGAACACATCAAATCAGAGTCCATATGGCGTCAATAGGTCACCCTGTTGCAGGGGACGATGTTTACGGCCCTAAAAAGGTGATAACAAAGCTAAACGGTCAGTGCCTCCACGCAAAGGTTATTGGCTTCATTCATCCTCGCAGCGGAGAATATTTGGAGTTTAATTCAGAGCTACCGGAATATTTCAATAAATTTCTCATAGAATTGCAAAAAAAATAAATAAATTATTTTTCATAACAGGAAAAAACACTTGCATTTAGGCTTAAACTATGTTATTATATACAAGCGTTTGGAATCTGTCAGAAAACTGATAGGGGTCAAATTAAGGTCTATGACCGAAAGTTTGAAGCTGACATTCCTCTGCCTTGTTGTGCACGAATGTCTGAATTATTAGGAGGAAAAGTAAATGGACGCACTAAAACTTATTGCACAAACATCAATGAAAGAATCTTTCCCGGAGTTTAATGTTGGTGATACTGTTAAGGTATCAGTTAACATTCGTGAAGGCGAAAGAGAACGTATCCAGATGTTTGAAGGTACTGTTATCGCAAAAAGGGGAAGCGGAGTTTCCGAAACATTCACAGTAAGAAGAGTTTCTTACGGTGTTGGTATCGAAAGAGTATTCCCTGTACATTCACCAAATGTGGTTGATGTTAAGGTTGTTAGATACGGTAAGGTTCGCAGAAGCAAGCTTTATTACCTAAGAGATAGAGTAGGTAAGGCTGCTAAGGTAAAAGAACAAATCAAAAAGTAATTAAAGGGGACATTATGTCCCTTTTTTACTTTATCTTAATGAATGGAAACGAATTTTAATGGATAGAAATTATCGTAACAATAAATGTATAATCAAAACAGGTTATAGTGGCAACTGGGTTTTCGACTGGACAAAATCCATTGTTTCAATTATGTTTATAATGCTGTTTATTTTGACCTTTTTCTTTAGGATTGTCAATGTTGACGGAGATTCTATGAAGAATACCCTCCTCAATGACGAAAAACTCATTGTAACAAGCTTTATGTACACACCTGCTGACGGTGATATTGTTGTAATAAGCCACGGTCAGCATTTGGATGAACCAATCGTTAAGCGTGTTATTGCTACCGAGGGTGAAACTCTTAAAATTGACTTTGACAAGCAAAAGGTTTATGTGAATGATAAGCTGATTGACGAACCATATGTTTCTTCCGAGATTGTAAGGGGAGATTCTGTTATCCCTGAAATTATTCCTGAGGGGAAAATTTTTGTAATGGGTGATAACAGGGCTATTTCCAACGACAGCAGATTTAACCAAGTGGGTCTTATTGATGTTAAAGATGTTATAGGAAAGGCTCAATTCAGAATTTTACCTTTAGATAAAATAGGATACTTGTATTAATTTTCGATTTTCCTTTGCAAGGCGGTGAATATTTTGACCGATAATAAAAAAGTAATTAACAATTCAGAAGAAAACTCTGAACAAGTGCAGACTGATGATAAAATAGAAGAAAAGGAAGAGAAAGAAGAGCAGAAAGAAAAAGAATATATTGTAGTTAACAATTCTCCATCAGTTGGAACTGTGTATTATCTTGCACATTCTGTGATAATTGCAGTTGTTGTAATTATTATTCTTCTCACTTTTTTCTTTAGAATCGTCAATGTTGACGGTCGTTCAATGATGAATACACTCCTTGACGGAGATAAGGTGATTGTCACTAACTTTATGTATGAGCCTAAAAACAACGATATTGTTGTAATAAGCCATGCCGAGGAATACGACAAGCCTATCATCAAGCGTGTTATTGCAACCGAGGGTCAAACCCTTAAAATTGACTTTCAAAACGAGAGAGTTTATGTTGACGGAACATTGCTTGACGAACCTTATGTAAGCTCTGAACTAAAAGAGGGCAACACCGAAATACCTGAGGTTATTCCAGAGGGAAAGGTGTTTGTAATGGGGGATAACCGTTTAGATTCCCTTGACAGCAGATATTCAGAAATTGGTCTTATTGATACGGACAACATAATAGGCAAGGCACAGTTTGTTGCACTTCCTATCACAAGAATTCAATACTTATACTAAAAATCTTATACTAAAAAAACTCGCACCGTTGTGCGAGTTTTTTTTAAAATCATTAGTCTTTTAACAGTTCCTTATATGCAAAGGATAATCGGTCGTCAATATCAAGCTTGTTGTGAAGATAGACGCTTTGCACAAGTCCTACACCGAAGAACATAGACATTGCCGAGGTACCGCCCTGTGAGAAGAAGGGAAGTGTAATTCCGATAACAGGCAAAAATCCAAGCACCATTCCAAGGTTAATCAGTGTTTGGGTTGAAAGCATACCGAACAAACCGTAACAGATACTTGCACCGGCAACATCATTTGTGTTTTGTGCCACTGTAATAATTTTTACCATCAAAAGTATAAGTATAAGTATTAAGACCAGACAACCCACAAATCCCAGCTCTTCTCCGGCAACGGTAAAGATAAAGTCGTTTTGCTGTTCGGGAACGATATTGTTCTGTACTCGTGTTCCTTCTCCAAGACCTGTGCCGAATACTCCTCCTGACGCTATTGAAACCTTGCCCTGATACTGTTGCCATCCGTAGTCGGAAAGTGCATTTCCGTCTAAGTCGAAAAGTGCAATAATCCTGTTTCTATGCTCGTCATTCATAACAAAATTCCAAATGATAGGAATACAGGCAAGACATCCGCATATTGCACCAACAAAATACCTTATTTGAACACCTGCAGTAAAGGACATCACCGCAAACATCATCAAAAAGATTAACGCAGAACCGTCATCACCTTGAATGTGTATGATTGCAACGGGAATCAGTGCGTGAACAAAGAGGAAAATTACACCCTTAATATTCTGAATAAGGTTTTTCTCCGACAGGTAGCTTAAATGCTTTGAAAAGGTTATAATAAAGCAAATCTTTATAAGCTCTGACGGCTGAAAAGTAATTCCTCCGGGAAGACTAATCCATGCGGTGTCGTCTGTTCCTGCCACAGTTATACCAAACAAAAATACAGATGCAGCAAGTAAAACCCCTACAATAGCGGCAACATACCAAAACCGTATCATATTGGTGTAGTCAACAATGGAAAACAGAATAGCACCAACTATGCCAATCATAACAGCGAAAAACTGAGATTTCAAATAATTGCTCCCTGTTGAACGCTGCATACTGTAAATCAGTACAAAGCTGTATACTGTGGCGGCAATAGTAAGTAACCAAAGGATTTTATCCGTGTTTTTGATGTAGTCACGAACCGTGTGTATTAAATTTTGAATAAATAGCCACCACCTTTCCTAACTATTATAATAAAAACCTTAACTAATATCAAGATTTTATTAAAATATGATTTGAAATATAACTTATAATTCTTTAACAGCATTTCATTCCGATATGTTTTATGTTATAATTCCATTATAAAGTATAAGGGGGAGTATATAATGCTAACTGATATTGAAATTGCACAGCAGGCTGAACTTAGACTTATTAAGGATGTTGCCGCTGATTTAGGAATAAAGGAAGAGGAGCTTGAGCCTTACGGAAGATATAAGGCAAAGCTTTCTGATGAACTTGCTAACAGACTTCAGGATAAAAAGGACGGTAAGCTTGTACTTGTTACAGCTATCAACCCAACTCCTGCCGGTGAGGGTAAAACCACAACCTCAGCAGGACTTGGCGAAGCTATGGCGAAGATAGGCAAAAATGCAATTATTGCACTTAGAGAACCCTCTTTAGGTCCTGTTTTCGGAATTAAGGGCGGTGCAGCCGGCGGTGGTTACGCCCAGGTTTTGCCTATGGAGGACATTAACCTCCATTTCACAGGGGATATGCACGCAATAACATCAGCAAATAACCTTTTGTGCGCTATGCTTGATAACCATATGCAACAGGGAAATCAACTTGGAATTGACCAGAGAAGAATTCTAATCAAGAGATGCCTTGATATGAACGACAGAGCACTTAGAAATGTTGTAGTAGGTCTTGGCGGAAAGATTAACGGTGTTCCTCGTGAGGACGGTTTCATAATTACTGTTGCATCAGAGGTAATGGCTATACTTTGCCTTGCAAGTGACATTGTTGACCTCAAAAAGCGACTTGGAAATATCCTTGTTGCTTACACTTATGACGGAAAGCCGGTTTTCGCAAAGGATTTACAGGCTGACGGTGCTATGACTGCTTTATTAAAGGATGCAATTAAGCCAAATCTTGTACAAACCCTTGAGGGTACTCCTGCAATTATGCACGGTGGACCTTTTGCAAATATTGCTCACGGATGTAACTCCGTAAGAGCAACTAAACTTGCACTAAAACTTGCCGACTACTGCATCACAGAGGCAGGCTTTGGCTCTGACCTTGGCGCAGAAAAGTTCCTTGACATCAAGTGTCGCTTTGCCGGTATTGCACCTTCTTGTATTGTTGTTGTTGCAACCTGTCGTGCATTAAAATACAACGGCGGTGTGCCAAAGGCAGAGGTTAGCGAGCCTAATTTAGATGCTCTTAAAAAGGGTATCGTAAACCTTGGCGTTCACATCAGCAATATGCGTAAGTATGGCGTTCCTGTTGTTGTAGCAATCAACAGATTCTACACAGACTCACAAGAGGAATTAAAATATATTGAGGACTACTGCCACGATATGGGTGCAGAATTTGCACTATCAGATGTATTCTGCAACGGTGGTGACGGTGGCACAGACCTTGCCAAAAAGGTTGTTGAGGCTTGTGAAAAGCCATCAGAATTTAAGCTTCTTTACGGTGACGACCTTACAATTAAGGAAAAGATAAACAAAATCGCAACAGAAATTTACGGTGCTGACGGTGTTAACTTCACAACAAAAGCTGAAAAGGCATTGGCTGATGTTATAGCTCTCGGCGGAGATAAACTCCCTGTTTGTGTGGCTAAAACTCAGTATTCTCTTTCTGACGACCCAACACTTTTAGGTGCACCAAAGGGCTTTAACATCACAGTTAGGGATGTAAGAATTTCAAACGGTGCGGGTTTTGTTGTTGTTTACACAGGGGACATTATGACAATGCCGGGACTTCCAAAACAGCCTGCCGCTAACCGTATTGATGTTGACGAAAACAGCAAGATAAGCGGTCTGTTCTAATGAAATACATTTCACATTCCGTAGAGGAAACAGAACAAATAGCAATGAGCCTCGCCTCAAAGTTAAAGGGTAATGAGGTAATTGCCTTTTTTGGTGGCTTGGGTATGGGCAAAACTGCCTTTACCCGAGGTGTCTGCAAGGGTCTTGGTTTTAATGACGGTGTTCAAAGTCCTACATTTTCTCTTGTGAATCAGTATGATGCAAAATATACTGTTTATCACTTTGATATGTACAGGATAAATACCTATGACGACCTTTACAGCACAGGCTTTTTTGACTATATAGATACAGGTGTTCTGATTATTGAGTGGAGCGAAAATATCGAAAACGCTTTGCCGGACGACTATATTCGTATCGAAATCAGTCACGGTGACAATGAAAATGAACGAATAATTAATATTGAAGGAATTGAACTTTAATGAAAATTCTTGGTATAGATACCTCTGCAAAAACTTCATCCGTTGGTATTTGTGATGATAATAAAACAGTTGACGAGTTGTTTCTTGACAAGGGACTAACCCACAGCGAAACAATACTCCCAATGATTGACGAAATCCTCACACGCAACGGACTTACCCTTGATGATATTGATGCCTTGGCTGTAAACAACGGTCCCGGTTCATTTACAGGCATCAGAATCGGTGTAGCAGTTGTAAAGGGACTTGCATTTGAAAAGAATATACCCTGTTATGAGGTCAGCACACTTGATTCAATAGCCTATAACTGTAAGGATAAGAGCGGTCTTGTTGTGGCTGTTATGGACGCAAGAAGAAATCAAGTTTACAATGCAAACTATCAAATCATTGACGGTGAGGCAGAAAAAATCAAGGATGACAGGTCAATTCTTATTAAGGATTTGTACTTAGAAATCTCGGAATATAATGGTGATGTTTTTGTCATTGGTGACGGTCAGGACAAGGTAAAAGAATTTTTTGAAGAAAATAATATGACTCAGGATAATTTTTATTTTCCTGACTATTACAATAATCTTCAAAAGGGCATTAACACAGCTTTAATTGCATATGACTGTCTTGAAAATAAAAAAAGTGGGGAAGAGATACTTCCCTTATATTTAAAACTCTCTCAAGCAGAGCAGGAATTAAGAAAGAAAAGGGGATAAAAATGATAGCTTTAGGTTGCGACCACGGCGGACTTAACATAAAAAACGCAGTAATTAAGTATTTAGAGGAAAAGGGAATAGAGTACAAGGATTTTGGATGCTTTACAGAGGAAAGCGTTGATTATCCTGAATATGCATTTAAGGTTGCAAAGTCTGTTACAAGTGGAGAATCCCAACTTGGAATCCTTTGCTGTGGAACAGGTATAGGAATCTCTATGGCTGCAAATAAGGTAAAGGGCATTAGAGCAGCTGTTGTCAGCAACGAATTCTGTGCTGAAATGACTCGTCGTCACAACAACGCAAACATACTGTGTATGGGCGGTAGAGTTTCAACAGAGGAAGAAGCTGTAAAATATGCCGACATTTTTATCAACACACCTTTTGAGGGTGGCAGACACAACAGAAGAGTTGATATGATTACTGCCATCGAAAATGAAACCTATAAAATTGTAATTAAAAAATTTGAAATATAAAGAAAGTTGGCGTAAAATGGAAAATCAAGTTACAATTTTTGACCAC
>JBJEOZ010000177.1:0-4948 GCA_051880975.1 Ruminococcus sp. | reverse complement strand
TCTCAAAAAGCCCGGTATGAAGGGTATTTTGATTATGGTGGGCATAGGCACAGTTGAATTTATTTTATTGTTAATATTTAGATTTTGTTATGGACACTAAAAAGACTATTGATTTAAACAACTTAAAAAAGGACAGCACACTAAAGTTTTTGTACGAAAATCCATTTGGCAGAATAATCCTCAAGGGGATTACTCTGCCTTTTGTTTCTTCTGTTGTGGGTAAATATATGAGCAGTTCCCTTTCAAAAAGGCGAATTAAAAAATTTATCACAGCAAACGGAATTAATATGGAGGAGTACGAGGACAGGGAATTTCAGTCCTTTAACGACTTTTTTACAAGAAAAATAAAAGATGGCAAAAGGCTTTTGCCACAGGAGAAGGAAGTGCTTTTCTCACCCTGTGACGGAAAGCTCAGTGCCTACAAAATCAGCGAGGATACTGTTTTGCCTGTTAAGGGTAGCCACTACACCATAAGTCAACTCCTTAACAACAAGCAGTTAGCAGAAAAATATAAGGACGGATATTGCCTTGTCTTTAGGCTTTCTGTTGACGACTATCACCGTTACAGCTACATTGACAGCGGTGTTAAGGAGGAAAATGTTAAAATTAAGGGCAAGCTCCACACCGTCCAGCCAATCGCCCTGGAAAAATCCCCTGTGTTTATTCAGAACAGCAGAGAATATACGGTTATCCACACCGAAAACTTTGGCGATGTAGTACAGGTTGAGGTTGGCGCACTTATGGTAGGAAAAATCAAAAATCACCACGGAAAGGGCAAAATTACCCGTGGTGGAGAAAAGGGAATGTTCCTCTTTGGCGGTTCAACAATAATCCTTTTGCTTAACTCCAATGAAGTTTTGGTGGAAGAAGAATTTTTTGAAAACACCAAAAACCACCTTGAAACCGTAATCAAGCTGGGTGAACCCTTGGGAAGGAAAAGAAAATGACATTCCTGTACTTAATGGCTGTGGTAATGTGGCTGTTGATTATCATAATACACTTTACAGTCCGCCGACAAAGCCGACTGGCAAAAAAGAGCAAGGAAAATAATGCACTGTACATAACAGGCAAGGCATACCTAAAACTACACAGTGACGGTGTAATTTCTTCACTTTATGTAAAGGACAAAAAAATTGCCGATGATGTTTTGGAATACAGCAACGGCATTTTTAGGATAAAATTTAAAACAATATTTTCCTCATTTTATCTCAACAAGTTTACCAATAAAGTAATCAAAAATGAGGAGGATAAACAAAATAATAATACTTGATTTATGTTCCCTCTGTGTAACAATGTCATAAACTTAAGGAAATCAGCAACACTGTCATGACCAGCCACACTCTGTCATTCCGAGCTTGTCGAGGAATCCCCCACCTCTACCACTGATTTTGTCAGGGAAATCATACTTTCCTGTAACCTGACAGTATTGACTTATGCACAACTGCTATCCTTTCAGATTCCTCGGTCACTTTGTTCCCTCGGAATGACAGGGTGAGGATACATACTGCGGTGTGTAAATATTCTTAAGTTGACGGCTCTCCCTCTGTGTAAGATTTTTCTTGCACAGGGGGTTATTTCTTGATTTAAAAAAGGTTTTGGTGTTTTTTACATTTCGGCAAAGAACCTTGATTGTCTGATAAGCATTTGATGTTCTTCCAATAGAATAACACAATACATAGTAGCAAGTACTAATACTACCGCAATTATTACAGCGACTAATAGTTTAATGTATTTGCCGGTTTTTAGCCTTTTAATTACACCGGAAAAATCGGTAGCAGAAAGGTATTCCCCTACTACATCAATAGGGTTTCCGTAGTTTTCATAAAGCTCTTCCTTTGTTGTTGCGTTGGATTCTTCGCAGTAATCTTCTATATCCTTGCTCAGTTCTTTTATGTATTTTCGTTCCTGCTTTCCCTTAACAGGGAACATAGCCTTTACTTCCCTAATGTATTCCTTGCATAGCTTATTCATTGTCCTTATCCTCCTTATTTATTCTATGATATTACTTCTTCAACAATAGCAACCTCTTCGTCCATTATTGTTTCGTGCCATTCCCATTTTGAAACACCATATATAGTGGAAAGGACTAATATTACTGCAATTAATACAGCAATTAATGATTTAATATATTTGCTGATTTTCAGCCTTTTAATAACATAGGAAACACCGGTAGCGGAAAAGTATTCCACTACTACATCAACGGGATTTCCGTAGTTTTCATAAAGCTCTTCCTTTGTTGTTGCATTGGATTCTTCGCAGTAATCTTCTATATCCTTGCTCAGTTGTTTTATGTATTTTCGTTCATTCTTTCCTTTAACAGGGAACACAGCCTTTACTTCTTTGATGTACTCCTTGCACAGCTTATTCATTGTCCTTATCCTCTCTATTTCCAGCTAAAGTTGAAAGTATGTTTTCAACACCCCTGTATGCGTCACGAAAGTTGTTTAATAATTGATTGTAATATTCCTTGCCCTCTTCCTCGATATGATAATAAATCCTTGTTCTCCTCTTGCCCACAAGTTTTGAATAGTGGGTAATTTTACCCTCATTTTCAAGCTTGTAGGTAACAGCATAAATGGTGTTTTGAGAAATCGCAAGGCATCCGCCGGAAAATTCCTTTATGTACTTAACAATCTCATAGGCATAGCTATCGTGGTCATTCAAAATTGCCAGAATAAGAATTTCTGTTATTCCGCTGAAAAAATTATTTTTAGTACCCATAAAACACCTTCTACATTCCTTAACAATACCTTAATTATACTTAAAAATATTAATTTTTCAATATTCTAAATTACAAAATATTGTTGACAGGATATATTATAGGGTGGTAATATGAAAACAGGGTAACTTAAGGAAACACTGAATAAATGACAATAAAATTTATTTGCTACACATATTTTTTAGAAAGAGAGATAACCATTTTGAGTTGATTGAATGTGAAAGATATTGACCAAAAATATACTATCTTTACCAGAAATTCGACTATTTTTACCAGAAATGAAATTTACATATTAAAGTATGATATACTAATGAAAGTATAGTGGAAATTTTTTGTTTGTTTATATTCGTATATGTTTGTTGTGCAAATGATTTTTTGCACATTTAACAAAAAGTTCACTATTTATACATTGTTTATATTCACTTTGTTATTTCAAAGTGCTAAAATATGGATATAAGGTAAAAATATATTTTTATAATTAAATAAGGTGATAAAAATGGTTAAATAAGTTTTTGCAAAGTAAAATTTATTAATAAAAGGAGATTTTAAAAAATGAAAAAGTTATTAGCAATTATTTCAATATGCTTAGCATTTTTGATGGCGTCGTTTTCTGCGGTGTTTGCAGTAGATAACAATACGGAAGAAGATGTTATTGTAAAAACTGGTACTATGCCAATGATTAGCACAAGCTTTAGCACAGCGCCGGAAAATCATAATGTTTATTATTATTTAAGAGGTGCAACTTCTACTAATAAAGCAACTACAGCAGGTGACCATTACAATACAGTTATCAAGCCGGAAATTCCTTATGAAATCGACTATATTGTAGTTACTGTAAATAATAAGGAAAGAACAGCATCTAAAAATGCAGACGGTTCCTATACTGTTGATTTAGATAATATTGATGGTGACATTAATATTTTTGTTAGTGCTACTTTTGAAAAAGCTCCAAATACATCTGTTTCTTATGGATGTGAGGTTAAGTATGATTTAAATAATGTTACATCATCTAATATGACAAATGATGCTTGGATGAATTATAGGACAGTTATCACCCCAAAGACCGGTTGTGTTATTACAAATATCAGCGCCACAATTAACGGTAAAAATGTTGGTAAGATTACAAAGAAGAACGGTACATATGAAATCTTTGTAGAGTATATTCAAGGACCGTTACTCATTAAGGCAGATGCAAAAAGTGTAAAAACTGATACACCAAAAGAATTAGACAAGCTATATCCTAATAGAATTTTATCGGTTGCTGATTTAGGTAAGGTTGGTAATTACAATTTATATTATCAGATTTCAGATTTTTATCAGTTCTTAAATAAGAATATAAGAATGGGTAACTATATGTTTAATTGTTATCAGCAAGAAGAGCCATATGATTTAGGACTATATATTGTTGGCAATGGTAAGGCATATACATTGAAAGATGCTTATGATAAGCTGAATATTAATATGGATGCAGTATATTCATTGATTAATAAAACTGACCTACATTATAACTTTACGGTTACTAAGGTAGCACAAGAAAAACTTTCAGCAACTAATGTAAGTCTAAAGTCAGGTGCTAAAAAGGCTATTAAGGTGCTTAACGGTAAAGTTAAAAGCTATAAGGTTGCTGATAACAAGGTGGCTAAGGTAGATAGTAAGGGTGTTATTACCGGTCTAAATAAGGGTGAAACAACAGTTATTGCAACTCTAAAGGACGGCAACAAGCTAAATTGTAAGGTAAATGTTACTACTGAACCCAAATTATCAAAAACAGTTGTTACTGTGAATGAGGGTAAAACTGCGGTAGTAAAGTTAAGCGGAAAGGCTACAATAATAAACAATAAATACACAAACAGCAATATTGCGAAAATTACTTCAAAGGCAAGTACATCAGTACTGAAAATCAAAGGACTTAAAAAGGGTGAAACAACCCTGAAAATCAAGGTTAACGGTGTAAAAACTCTTAATCTGAAAGTTAATGTAAAGTAAAAACTTTAAAAATATGGGAGGTAAAATATGAAAAAGCTATTGTCAATCGCACTTTCTATGGTATTAATGCTGTCAATGATTGTCACAGCATTACCTGCGGTTAGTGCCGAAACAACCGGGGCAGATACATATGCTGTTACCATAATCAATAAAACAGATGCAGTTATCAGCAACACTTCTCTTGAAGTTAAAAAGGGCGACAGCTACTCAACAACAAGCTCAATTAAAAACAAGGACGAAATG
>JBJEOZ010000176.1:0-22624 GCA_051880975.1 Ruminococcus sp. | reverse complement strand
GAATGGCAAAAAAGGTTGAGTAATTTTTAAAAATTCTTAATTACTTCATTATAATATATCGTCGTAATGTCACAAATATGATTATTTAAAATTCTGAGATTTATCTCGGTCTTGTTGTAATTTGCTTAATTGCTTTTATACAACACAAAACAAATTTACAAAAATATTTTTTAAGGAACGATTGTAGCAACAAGCTGTACCAAATATTGTATTTTGACCGTTGTTGACTTATATTATGAGAAGTTTCTTTGTTTCCATTGTGGAAAATCTTCATTTATGCGTGAAAAAGGCACTGCTGATATGCAGTGCCTTTTTTGCTTTTATTTATTACAATGTTGGAGGCATAATAAACAATGGTAATTGTGCTTAAATAACTTCTTTTCCCTATCTTTGATTACATTACTTTGGTTAAATGATATTGAGAGGAGATATCCTCTACTACATAGTATTCACTTTTTACCCTGTTGCCACTCATTTTTTCACCGTAACCTTGCATTTTGCAGACTTCTTACTACCGTCCTTTGCGGTGGCTGTTATGTAGCAGGTGCCCTTTTTCATTGCAGTAATTTTACCCTTGCTGTTTACAGTTGCAACACTCTTTTTACTCGTTTTCCACGTAACAGAACGACTGTTTGCTGTTGTTGGTGTACAGGTTGCCTTTAGGGTATATGTCTTTCCTTTTTTGCTTAGGGAAACACTTGTCTTGTTGAGTTTCACCTTGGTAACAAGCTGTTTAACAGTAACCTCGCACATTTCAAATTTTCCTGTGCCGTCATTTGCTACGGCTGTGATGTAGCAAGTACCCTTTCTTTTTGCTGTTACCTTTCCTTTAGTATCAACTGTGGCTATATCGTCGTCACTGCTGTTCCATGTTACAGTTTTATCCTCTAAATTATTTTGTACAGTTGCCCGAAGTGTCATTGTTGGGTTTGATGTACTCTTCTTAAAAGTGTATGAGGTTCGGTTAAGAATAACTTTTGTACCCATAGCTAAATATTTATAGCTCCTTGGAGCATCATACCAGAAGTTTATATCAACATTACCTGTAATACCTGACACTTTTCCGTCACTGCAACACTGCCACATAGAATATTTTTTGGTGTAATTACAGTAGGAATTGTACTGTGCTACCCACTTGTACCAGGAGGCATTGTTAAAGGCTGAGTCAGTTAGATAGGTTGTCCACCAATATAGATTTGCATAAATGCCAACCTGATAGCCCTTAGCGGAAATTGCATTACAAAATGTTTTTGCAATACTACCCAAGGTTGACTTGCTAAGACCGGTTTGGGAGTTATCCTCTAAATCATAAAAAACAGGAAAACTGAGCTTGTAGTCCTTGATTAGCCTTAGCACATGGTTTGCCTCGGATTTAGCCATAGTGGTATTCGTTGCATAGGAATATATGTAAACTCCAAAAGGAATTTTATTTTTAATGCATCCTTCCACATTTTTCTTAAAATAAATATCATCTTGATATCCATAATCGTCACCGTGGCCACATCTTATGATAGCAAAATCCACATCAGATTTGGCAACCTTTGCCCAGTCAATATCGCCGTTCCACTGGCTGACATCAATGCCCTTCATAGTTGCACCTTGGATAACCTCTCCCCTGTCATTTAGGTACCCATTATCAGTTTTCTTCCAGTCCTTTGAAGATGCACCCACAGAAAAATTGCTGTATGGAACACCGTTGTGATACCTCCAGCTATTTATAGGCTCATAGTAATCATTTATTTCTCCACCGCCAATTACAGCACCGTTGACACAGGCAATAGAGCTAAAAATCAGAACAAGAGAAATTATAACGGAAATTATTCTTTTCAAAATATCACCCCAAATTATTATAGCACAAATTCTGTAAAAAGTATAAAAAATTTGTGAATTCTAATATTTACCAAATGTTTTATTCTTACACGGAAAAAATCCTCCCAGCAAAACTGAGAGGACTCTTCCAGAAAAAAGAACATTATGAAATATAACAAAACAACAAAATTGTTGGAGAAAGCTATTTTTTCGTTAAGTCTTATCCCTTAACGACATATTTATTTTAGCATTATTATACATATATTTCAAGGGGTTAAGACAACATTTAATACGATTTATATAATTTTTTAACAATTTGTGAACATTGCATTAATAAATTATTCATAATTCCCCATATTGCACAACCTGTTTTCGTCATTATGCAACATTATGATAATCTGTTTTCGTTATTATGAACAAACCTATCGTCATTTTGCTAAAAGCAGAATACACAATTATAAGCATTTCTAATAAACAGACAATAAAAAGGGCAAAAAAGTAGGCCCACCAAAAGGTGAGCCTAAAATTTTGAATTATAAAAGTTCGATGATAGCCATTTCTGCAGCGTCGCCACGACGAGGACCAATCTTTGTGATTCTTGTGTAACCGCCGTTTCTGTCTGCATACTTAGGAGCAATCTCAGCAAAAAGCTTGTGTGTTACAGATTCCTTTGTAACAAAGCTCATTACCATTCTCTTGTTGTGAAGATTGTCTTCCTTAGCAACTGTAATCATCTTTTCTGCCATTGAAGAAACATCCTTTGCACGAGCAAGAGTTGTTTCGATTTTACCGTTTTCAAACAGGTAAGTTACCATAGCTCTAAGCATAGCCATTCTGCTGTCGGTAGCTCTACCCAGCTTTCTTGTTCTTGGCATTTATTTCACTCCTTTAACCTGATATTGGAATTATAAGTGTAATTAATTATTCCTCTTCTTCACGAAGATTGAAACCTAAGCTGTTGAGTTTTTGAACAACCTCTTCAAGTGACTTACGACCAAGGTTACGAACCTTCATCATATCCTCTTCACTCTTTGAAATCAAATCTTCAACAGTGTTAATACCTGCACGCTTTAAGCAGTTGAAAGAACGAACGGAGAGGTCTAACTCTTCGATAGTCATTTCAAGAACCTTTTCTTTGCCCTTGTCATCCTTTTCAACCATAATCTCTGTTGTTGAGCCCTTGTCGGAAAGGTCAACGAAGAGGTTGAGGTGTTCAGTGAGGACCTTAGCAGCCAAAGAAACTGCTTCCTGTGCATTGATTACACCGTTTGTCCAAACATCAAGGGTTAGCTTGTCGTAGTCAGTAATCTGACCAACACGAGTGTTGTCAACAGTGTAATTTACCTTTAGAACCGGTGTATAAATAGAGTCAACAGGAATCACACCAATTACATTGTTACCGGAGATGAGCTTATTCCTTTCGCCGGGAATGTAACCTCTACCCCTGTCAAGTGTGATTTCCATTTTAAGTGTTGCACCCTCACCAAGTGTTGCAATGTGGAGATCCGGAGTAAGGATTTCTACATCACTGTCGGCCTTGATTGAACTGGCCTTAACTTCGCAAGGACCTGTTGCGTCGATTTCGACAGTCTTAGGTCCGTTGCAATTAAGTTTGCATACAAGGCTCTTCATATTAAGAACGATCTCTGTAACGTCCTCTTTTACTCCGGGAATTGTAGAAAATTCATGAAGCACGCCGTCAATCTTGATAGATGTAACAGCAACACCCTCAAGGGATGAAAGAAGGACTCTTCTTAAACTATTACCTAATGTGTTGCCAAAGCCTCTCTCAAGTGGTTCAACAACAAATCTGCCGAACTGACCGTCTGAAGAAAGCTCTTCAACTTCAATTCTTGGCTTTTCGATTTCGATCATGAAACAACCTCCTAAACAAATGTTCACATAAAAATGTGCTTGTTTTTAATAACCTACGCTTGTGTGGATTACTTGGAGTACAATTCGACGATGAGATGTTCTTCTACCTGGAAGTCAATGTCTTCTCTCTCAGGCATTGCGATAACCTTACCGCCAAGCAAGTCAGCATCCTTCTCGAGCCACTTTGGAGCAACAACTGACTTTGTTTCGCCTTCTGCAATTTCCTTAAATCTTGTCTTTGAGCGACTGCTGTCCTTAACCTTGATTACATCGCCAACCTTTGTGAGGTATGAAGGGATGTTCACCTTTTCACCGTTAACAGTGAAGTGTGCATGGTTAACCATCTGTCTTGCTTCTCTTCTTGAGGATGCAAGGCCAAGTCTGAATACAACATTGTCAAGTCTTCTCTCGATTGTTGTAAGGAGAACAGTACCTGTCTTGCCTTCCTTCTTAGCAGCAAGGTCATAGTAACGACGGAACTGCTTTTCCATAATGCCATAGATAAACTTAACTTTTTGCTTTTCGTTAAGCTGTAGGCAATATTCGCTCTTCTTTCTTCTCATATTGCCGTTAGAATTTCTGTTTGTAGTCTTCTTGTTATAACCCATAACAGAAGGTTCGATACCAAGCTTTTTGCAACGCTTGGCAATAGGCTGCATATTCTTTGCCATAACTTTTCCTCCTACTATATACTATACTCGTCTTCTCTTTGGAGGACGGCATCCATTATGTGGGATAGGTGTAACATCCTTAATCATTGTTACTTCAAGACCAGCTGACTGAAGTGCTCTTATAGCAGCTTCACGACCCTGACCAGGACCCTTTACATAAACTTCAACGGACTTCATACCGTGTTCCATAGCAGCCTTTGCTGCTGTTTCTGCTGCTGACTGAGCAGCAAAAGGAGTTGACTTTCTTGAACCTCTGAAGCCAAGCTCACCGGCACTTGCCCATGACACAGCGTTGCCCTGTGTATCGGAAATTGTAACAATTGTATTGTTAAATGTTGACTGAATGTGCGCTGAGCCTTTTTCGATATTCTTTCTATCACGGCGACGGCGTACAGTCTTTTTTGCTACTGCCATTGCTTAATCCTCCTTACTTCTTCTTGTTTGCCATTGTCTTACGTGGACCCTTACGAGTTCTTGCGTTTGTCTTAGAACGCTGGCCTCTTACAGGGAGACCCTTTCTGTGACGAACGCCACGGTAACAACCAATTTCAATAAGTCTTTTGATATCAAAAGCAATGTCTCGGCGAAGGTCGCCTTCAACAACACAGTTCTTATCAATATAATCTCTTAACTTGGAAACATCTTCCTCTGTTAAGTCTCTTACTCTTGTGTCAGGATTTACACCTGTTGCAGCAATAATGTCTGTTGCGGTCTTTCTGCCAATACCATAGATATAAGTTAAACCGATTTCAACTCTCTTGTCTCTTGGTAAGTCAACACCAGCTATACGAGCCATTTTGCACCTCCATAAAATTCTTAATAATTTTTAATAATTAACCCTGACGCTGTTTATGCTTTGGGTTCTCACAGATAACCATGATTTTACCATGTCTTTTAATGATTTTGCACTTATCGCAAATTTTCTTTACTGAAGGTCTGACTTTCATTTAAGTATCATTCCTTTCCAAAAATTAATGTGTGTAATAATTACTTGGTTCTCCAAGTAATTCTGCCTCTGCTCAGGTCGTATGGAGACATCTCCACAGTAACCTTATCACCCGGTAAAATACGAATGTAGTTCATTCTAAGTTTACCTGAAATAACAGCCAAAATAACATGACCGTTTTGAAGTTCAACCTTAAACTGGGCGTTTGGAAGAGCCTCAGTTACTGTACCTTCTACTTCTATAACATCTTGCTTAGACATTATAACCCTCCGAACTCTTTAATGATGTTTTTTATCTCTCGATTGGTATTATAGGTATTTGCATAGCCATTAGTGTGCTGAAGATGTATCAGCTTTTTCTTCTTAGGGCTTTCTACCTTTCTTCTCTTTCCGTTTGCGATGTAGGCATATTGACCTTCAAGCCTAACCACTACGAAAAGTCCGTCTTTATCACGACCGGCTTTAGCCTTAACAATGCTTCCCTCTTTAATCATATCTTCCTCACTTTAAATCAGGGATAGTCATAATTTGGGGACCATCGGAAGTGATGGCTACCGTATGCTCAAAGTGAGCAGCAAGACTTCCGTCTGCAGTGACTGTTGTCCATTCGTCAGACAGCACTTTTACCTTATAATCACCAACATTAACCATTGGTTCAATGGCAATGGTCATACCGGGTATCAGTCTGACTCCTCTGCCGGGTGTCCCATAGTTTGGTACACTTGGTTCTTCGTGTAGTTTCGCACCTACTCCGTGGCCGACAAAATCTCGTACCACCGAGTAACTGCGAGATTTGACATACTTCTGAACAGCAGAGCCGATATCGCCAACTCGATTACCTGCCTTTGCCTGCTTTATACCCTCATACAGGCTTTCCTCAGTGGCTTTTAGCAGTGCCTCTGCTTCGGGAGAAACCTTGCCACACTTAAAGGTGTAGGCGTTGTCCCCGTGAAAGCCGTCAAAAAAAGCTCCCACATCAACACTTACTATATCGCCCTCTTTGAGGATCTGTTTCTTGCTTGGTATGCCATGGATAACCACATTGTTTACTGAAATGCATGCGCTTGCGGGAAATCCGCCATAACCGAGAAAGGAAGGAGTAGCTCCCTCTTTCTCGATATATTTACGGACAATAGTATCAATCTCAAGAGTTGAAACACCTGGTTCAACTGCTTTTCCTGCTACAACAAGTGCATTTGCAGAAATTCTGCACGCATCCTTCATCTTCTGAAGTTCTCGTGAAGACTTGATAACTACCATAGTTAAACCTTCTTACTTAAGAGCTTCAAGTACCAGCTTAGTAGTACCGTCAATGTCATCAGGACAATTAATGAGCTTTAATTTACCCTGAGCCTCATAGTAACCCTTAAGAGGTTCTGTTTCCTTATGATAGGTTTCAAGACGAGTTTTTACTGTATCAATGTGATCGTCCTTACGCTGAATAAGGGCGCCTGTGCAAACATCACAAACTCCTTCAATCTTTGAAGGCTTGTTAACTGTGTGGTAGGTTTTACCGCACTTTTCACAGACACGGCGTCCGGACATTCTCTTGATGATGACATCGTCTTTAACCTCAAGGTCAACTACACAGTCAATTTCAACACCCATTGAGTCCAGAGCCTCGGCTTGAGGAATAGTTCTTGGGAAACCATCCAGGATAAAGCCGTCCTTGCAATCGTCCTTTGTAAGTCTTTCCTTAACAATGCCGATTACAACTTCGTCAGGAACAAGTGCACCTGACTCCATATAGGACTTTGCTTTCAATCCCATCTCAGTGCCGTTTTTCAGCGCTTCTCTAATCATATCTCCTGTGGAGATTGTTGGAATGTTTAATTCTTTGCTGATAATTTCAGCTTGTGTGCCTTTGCCGGCACCAGGAGCACCTAAAAATATTAATTTCATTTTAATCTCCTATTAGTCGAGGAAGCCCTTGTAATGACGCATCATCATCTGGGATTCCATCTGTTTTGATGTTTCAAGAGCAACACCTACAATGATGATGATTGATGTACCGCCCATTGAAAGTCCGCCCATACCTGCAAGGGAAGCAAAGATAAGTGGGAACAAAGCGATTACAGCAAGGAACAATGCACCGATAAGTGTAATTCTTGAAAGAATCTTTGAAATAAATTCAACAGTTGGCTGACCAGGTCTGATACCCGGAATTGTACCGTTATTCTGCTTTAGGTTGTTTGCCATTTCAATAGGATTGTACTGAATTGTTGTGTAGAAATAAGCAAAAGCAAGAATAAAGATAAAGTAAAGTAGCATATAGAGCCATCCCTCAGTGCTTAGTGCATTGAAGAGGCTTGCCCAGAATCCTGATGAAGGAGTCCAGAACATCTTGATTGTACTTGGAATTGAAAGAATAGATGATGCGAAGATGATTGGAAGAACACCGCCGAGAGCAACCTTGATTGGAAGGTGGCTTGACTGACCGCCGTACATCTTTCTGCCAACAACACGCTTTGCGTACTGAATTGGAATCTTTCTTTCTGAATCCTGCATAAATGTGATAATCCAAATAATTGCAAGGAAAATAATAATCCAAAGTGGAACAAGTACAAAGTACTGTGAAGAACCATTGCTACCCTGTTCTAAATACTGTCCTAACACGCTGATTGTGTAAGGGAAACGAGCAATAATACCTGCAAAGAGGAGAATTGAAATACCGTTTCCGATACCATACTGGTTAATCTGTTCACCCATCCACATCATAAGAGCAGTACCTGCAGTAAATGCAAGAATGATTACGATTGCAGAAAATACAAGGCTAAAGCCTTCGGTATATGTTGTAACACCGTTTGCCTTAAGATACCAGAAGTAAGCGCCACCCTGAACAAGTCCAAGGAGAACTGTTACATATCTTGTAATCTTACCGATTTTCTTTCTGCCGACTTCGCCCTCTTTAGCCATTCTCTCAAGTGGAGGAATAGCAACACAGAGGAGCTGCATAATGATGGAACTGTTGATGTACGGTGTAACACCCATTGCAAACAGTGTTGCGTTTGAGAAAGCACCGCCGGACAGTGTGTTGAGATAAGCTAACATTGAACTGTTATTGTTAGTAACATCATTCAGTGGAGCCATCAGTTCGCTCAGTGTTCCCATGTCCAAAAATGGAACTGGGATAACTGAACCGATTCTGAAAACTAAAACGATTAATAATGTAAAGAGAATTTTCTTTCTTAAGTCAGGAATAGCCCAAGCGTTTCTAATTGTCTTAAACAATTAAATCACCTCAGCCTTTCCACCTGCCTCTTCGATAGCCTTCTTTGCAGATTCTGAGAAAGCATCTACTTTAACAGTCAAACTCTTTGTCAATTCTCCGTTACCAAGAATTTTAATACCGTCAAAAGAATTCTTAACTAAACCTGCATTTTTGAGAGCCTCAGCATCAACAACTGCACCGTTGTCAAACTTAGCGTCAAGCTGATTTACGTTGAGAGCAACAATTTTCTTTCTGAAAATGTTGTTAAAGCCTCTCTTTGGAACTCTTCTCTGAAGTGGCATCTGACCGCCTTCAAAGCCGGGACGAATGCTGCCGCCTGAACGAGCCTTCTGACCCTTGTGACCTTTGCCGGATGTTTTGCCCCAGCCGGAACCGTGTCCACGGCCGATTCTCTTAACATCCTTTTTTGAACCGGCTACCGGTGAAAGTTCATGTAATTTCATTTACTTGCACCTCCTTAAGCGTCAACCTTGATAAGGTGGATGATTTTTGCAATCTTGCCCTGTGTTGCAGGATTATCAGGCTGCTCTGTGCAGTCGCCAATCTTTCTAAGGCCAAGTGCATGGGCAGTTGCAATCTGATCCTTCTTAGTGCCGATAAGGCTCTTTACCAAAGTAATTTTCATAATTTGCAACCTCCCTATTATAAGATTTCTTTTACTGACTTGCCACGGATAGCCGCAACTTCTTCAGCAGTTCTAAGACTTTTTAGACCTGCAAGTGTAGCACGAACTACATTGCAAGGGTTGTTTGAACGCAGAGCCTTTGTTCTGATGTCCTTGATGCCAACGGCTTCAACAACTGAACGAACAGGACCGCCTGCGATAACACCGGTACCAGGAGCAGCAGGCTTCATAAGAACTCTGCCGGCACCAAATTCACCGATAACCTCGTGAGGGATTGTTGTACCTCTAAGAGAAACCTTCATAAGATTCTTCTTAGCGTCTTCAATACCCTTTCTGATAGCGTCAGGTACTTCGCCTGCCTTGCCGATACCAAAGCCTACTGTACCTTCACCGTCACCTACAACTACAAGAGCTGCAAACTTGTAAATACGACCACCCTTTACAGTTTTGGAAACACGGTTAATTGTAACCACTCTCTCTGTAAATCTGTCGTCATTTCTATCATAGTTAGCCAAAGTAATTCCTCCCCTTCCTTAGAAATTGAGGCCGCCCTCACGGGCGCCTTCGGCCAATTCTTTAACACGGCCGTGATAGATGTTACCGCCTCTGTCGAAAACAACATTAACGATATTTTTCTCTGCTGCCTTTGCAGCAATAAGCTTACCAACTGCCTTTGCAGCCTCTTTGTTTCCGCCGTTGCCGCTAATGCTCTTGTCAAGAGAAGAAGCTGCAGCAAGTGTTACGCCGGCAACATCGTCGATGATCTGTGCATAGATGTTGTTAGTTGAACGGAATACACAAAGGCGTGGACATTCAGCAGTACCGCTAATCTTGCCACGAACTCTCTTGTGGCGATTAAGACGGGCTTTTTTTGTATCAGGTCTTTTTACCATTTGTCATTCACTCCTTAATTACTTGCCTTTACCGGCTTTACCTTCCTTACGGCGGATAAATTCGTCCTTATACTTAATACCCTTACCCTTATATGGCTCAGGTGGACGCTTTTCTCTAACCTCGGCAGCAAACTGACCAACCTTTTGCTTATCACAGCCAAGGATAATGATACTATTTGGACCCGGAACTTCAATCTTGATATCGTCATTTTCCTCAACGATAACCTGATGTGAATATCCGAGGTTCATAACGAGCTTATTGCCCTGCTTCTGAACTCTGTAACCAACACCGTTAACCTCAAGCTCCTTCTTGTAGCCCTCGGTAACACCCACAACCATATTGTGGATTAATGAACGAGTCAGTCCGTGTAGGCTTCTGTTGAGCTTATCGTCGTTAGGACGCTTAACCTCAGCTACATCGCCATTGATTTCAACTGTCATATTGGGATGGATTGGCTGTGTAAGCTCACCCTTTGGTCCCTTAACAGTTACAACGCTGTCGTTAACTGAAACAGTAACGCCGGCGGGAATATTTATAGGTTTTCTTCCAATTCGAGACATCTCGGCACCTCCTTACCAAATGAATGCAAGAACTTCGCCGCCGATATTAGCCTTGCGAGCTTCACGGTCTGTCATAATGCCCTTAGATGTGGAGATAATTGCCACACCAAGACCCTTCATAACCTTTGGCAGGTTCTCAGCATTGCTGTAAATACGCAAGCCGGGCTTTGAAACTCTTCTGAGTCCTGTGATTACAGGTGTCTTATCCTCAGTGTACTTGAGAGTAACCTTAATCACACCCTGCTTACCGTCATCCATAGTTGTAAATTCTTTAACATAACCCTCATCAACAAGAATCTGGCAAATAGCCTTCTTCATATTAGAGCAAGGAATGTCAACTGTGTCGTGTTTTGCAGCACTTGCGTTACGAATTCTTGTAAGCAAATCTGCTATTGTATCAGTAATCTGCATAATTGTACCTCCTTACCAGCTTGATTTCTTAATGCCAGGAATCTCGCCCTTGTATGCGAGTTCACGGAAGCAGATACGGCAAATACCGTACTTACGGAGGTAAGCATGTGGTCTGCCGCAGATTTTGCAGCGTGAGTATTTTCTTGTAGAAAACTTAGGCTCTCTCTGCTGTTTAACTTTCATTGATGTTTTAGCCACTACTATTCCTCCTTACTTTGTAAATGGAGCACCCATGAGTGATAGAAGCTCACGGCCCTCTTCATCTGTGTTAGCTGTGGTTACGAAGCAAATGTCCATACCACGAACCTTGTCAATCTTGTCATAGTCGATTTCAGGGAAAATAAGCTGTTCCTTGATACCCATGTTATAGTTACCACGGCCATCAAAGGAGTTACCGTTAATTCCTCTGAAGTCTCTAACTCTTGGAAGTGCAACATTGAAAAGACGGTCGATGAACTCATACATTCTCTCGCCTCTTAATGTTACCTTACAGCCGATTGCCATACCCTCTCTGAGTTTGAAGTTAGCAACTGATTTTCTTGCTTTACAAATCATTGGCTGCTGACCGGTGATAGCACGAAGGTCTGTGCAGATAGCATCGATAACCTTGCTGTTTTCCTTTGCTTCGCCGGCGCCAACATTGATGACAACCTTATCAATCTTAGGAATCTGCATAACGCTCTTATAAGAGAACTTCTTCATAAGAGCCGGTGCAACTTCCTCATTGTAGAAAGTTTTTAGTCTTGCCACGATGAAATCCTCCTTTAAATCTGTTCTTTACATTTAGCGCAAATGCGATCCTTAGTACCGTCAGAGTTGATGTTGTGTGCAACTCTTGTTGGCTTCTTACATCTTGGACAAACAATCTGAACCTTGGAAGCGTACATAGCACCCTCAGCCTTAATGATACCGCCCTGTTCACCCATTTTTCTTGGCTTTACATGCTTTGAAACCATATTGATTTTCTCAACAATAACTTTGCCTTCCTTTGGTGAAACTGCAAGAACAGTACCCTTCTTGCCCTTGTCCTTACCGCTAATTACTACAACGGTGTCACCTGTTTTTACATGAACTTTGTTATTCATAACTGACACCTCCAATTAAAGTACTTCAGGAGCAAGTGAAAGAATCTTAGTGAAGTCTTTTTCACGAAGTTCACGAGCTACTGGTCCGAAAATACGAGTTCCTCTTGGACTCTTATCATCTTTAATAATAACTGCTGCGTTTTCATCAAAGCGGATATATGTTCCGTCGTCACGACGAACGCCCTTTGCTGAGCGTACGATAACTGCACGAACAACATCGCCCTTCTTTACAACGCCGCCTGGTGTTGCTTTCTTAACAGAAGCAACTACAACATCGCCAATGTTGGCATATCTTCTCTTAGTACCGCCGAGAACACGAATGCACATAAGTTCTTTAGCACCGGTATTGTCGGCTACCTTGAGATAAGTCTGCTGTTGAATCACAGTGTGTTCCTCCTTTTTCTCAAGCTAAATTACTTAGCTTTCTCAATAATCTCGACAAGTCTCCATCTCTTATCCTTAGAGAGTGGACGAGTTTCCATAATCTTTACTCTGTCGCCTACACCTGCTGTGTTGTTTTCATCATGTGCCTTATAGCGAACAGTTCTCTTAACAACCTTGTTATAAAGTTTGTGCTTAACGCTGTCTTCGATTGCAACTACGATGGTTTTGTCCATCTTGTCAGATACAACCCTGCCGACAGCAGTCTTTCTGTAATTTCTATCGCTCATGTTGTACCCTCCTTATGCTTCAGCTAATTCGTTTTCACGAAGAATAGTTGAAATTCTTGCAATGTCTTTCTTGACTGCCTTAATTCTTGTTGGATTTTCTAACTGGTTGATTGCAAGCTGGAAACGAAGGTTGAAAAGTTCTTCCTTAAGGTCCTTAAGCTTGCTCTGCATTTCTTCAGTAGAAAGCTCTCTGATTTCCTGTGATGTCATTACTGTTCAACCTCCTTCTTTACAAACTTACACTTGACAGGAAGCTTGTTAGCTGCAAGACGCATAGCCTCACGAGCTGTTGCTTCATCAACACCGCCAAGCTCGAACATAACTCTGCCCGGCTTAACTACTGCTACCCAATATTCAGGAGCACCTTTACCTTTACCCATTCGAGTTTCAGCAGGTCTTGCTGTAACCGGCTTATCTGGGAAAATCTTAATCCAAACCTTACCAAAACGCTTGCAGTAACGAGTCATAGCAACACGGGCTGCTTCGATTTGGTTAGATGTAATCCATGATGGCTCAAGAGCCTGGAGGCCAAAATCACCGTAAGTAACCTTATTACCACGGTAAGCCTTACCTGTCATACGGCCTCTGTGTACTCTTCTGTACTTTACTCTCTTAGGTAATAACATTACTTCTTGCCTCCTTCTTTACGAGCTGGACGCTCAGGACGCTTTTGAACATTACCGATAACCTCGCCCTTGTAAATCCAAACCTTAACACCGATTTTACCGTATGTTGTGTTTGCCTCAGCAAAGCCATAGTCAATGTCAGCTCTGAGTGTCTGAAGTGGAATAGTACCTTCGTGGTACTGCTCGCTACGAGCAATTTCTGCACCGCCGAGTCTGCCGGAACACATTGTCTTGATACCCTTGGCACCAAACTTCATTGATCTTCCGATAGCCTGCTTCATAGCACGACGGAATGAAATTCTCTTTTCAAGCTGAAGTGCAATGTTCTCAGCAACAAGCTGTGCGTCAACATCAGGATGCTTAATCTCAACAATGTTGATGTTTACAGGCTTGTTAAGGAACTTCTCGCACTGAAGTCTTAACTTTTCAATCTCGCTGCCGCCCTTACCGATAATCATACCTGGCTTTGCGCAGTGGATGTGAAGTCTTACTCTCTTGCCGTCTCTCTCGATTTCAATTTTGGAGATGCCGGCACTGTAAAGCTGTTTCTTTAATACCTTACGAAGGTTGTAGTCTTCAACAAGAGTATCGCCGAAATCTTTTTTGCTGGTAAACCATCTTGAGTCCCAGTCTTTAATAACGCCTACACGCAAACCGTGTGGATTAACTTTCTGTCCCATTTGCTACAAACCTCCTTTATTCTTTCTCTTTAAGCACCAGAGTGATATGAGATGTCTTCTTATCAATTCTGAATGCTCTGCCCTGAGCTCTTGGTCTAATTCTCTTAAGAATTGGGCCCTGGGAAACTGAACATTCTGCTACATAAAGTGCAGATGTATCCATACTGTGGTTATTCTCAGCATTTGCTACTGCTGACTTGAGCAACTTAAGAAGTGGCTCACAAGCGGCCTTAGGGGTATGCTCGAGAATAGCCTTTGCAAGTTTTACGTCCTTACCACGGATAAGGTCTAAAACAACAGAAACCTTACGAGGTGAAATACGGACATACTTTGCATATGCTTTTGCTTCCATCTTGCTTACTCCTTCCGCTTATCTTGATGTCTTACTACCGGCGTGACCTCTGAAAGTTCTTGTTGGAGCAAACTCGCCGAGCTTGTGACCAACCATATCTTCAGTTACATATACCGGAACATGCTTGCGTCCGTCATGGACAGCAAATGTGTGACCTACAAATTCAGGGAAGATTGTTGAGCTTCTTGACCAAGTCTTAAGAATTCTCTTTTCTCCCTTTTCGTTCATATCAATGACTCTTTCGAGCAGCTTAGGCTGGACAAAAGGGCCTTTTTTAGTACTTCTACTCATATTAAATTAGCTCCTTCCGTCTTACTTACCGTTTCTTCTTCTTACAATCAACTTGTCAGAAGCTTTGTGATGCTTACGAGTCTTGTAACCAAGTGCAGGCTTACCCCAAGGTGTGCATGGTCCAGGACGACCTACTGGGGACTTACCTTCACCACCACCGTGTGGGTGGTCGTTCGGGTTCATTACAGAACCTCTTACAGTTGGTCTCCAGCCCATATTTCTCTTTCTACCAGCCTTACCGATTTTAACATTCTCGTGGTCTGCGTTGCCTACAACACCGATTGTAGCCATACAGCCGTCAGGAACATTTCTAAGCTCGCCGGATGGTAGTCTTAGAAGAGCCATACCGTTTTCTTTAGCCATGAGCTGTGCCATATTACCCGCTGAACGAGCAAGCTGAGCACCTCTGCCCGGATAAAGTTCAATATTGTGGATGAATGTACCTGTTGGAATTGCGTTAAGTGGCAATGCGTTACCAGGCTTGATATCTGCACTTGGACCGGCAACAACTGTGTCGCCAACCTTGAGACCCTGTGGTGCAATGATGTATGACTTCTCGCCGTCTTCGTACTGAATTAAAGCGATGAATGCTGAACGGTTAGGATCATATTCAAGTGTCTTAACTGTTGCAGGAATGTCAAACTTCTGTCTCTTAAAATCAATTACTCTGTACTTTCTACGGTTACCGCCGCCTCTGTGACGAACAGTGATTCTACCATAAGAGTTACGACCAGCGTTCTTCTTGATTGGCTGGAGCAAGCTCTTCTCTGGTGCTACCTTTGAAAGAGATGAGTAATCAGTAACCGACATATTACGACGAGCGTTTGTGGTCGGTTTATATACCTTAATGGCCATTTGATTTCACTCTCCTCATGATGGCTTTGCGGGGCTTATGGTGAACCCCATACATTCTGCCTATTATATTAGTATAGAATTTGTAATATTTAGGCTTACATCATGCCTTCAAAAAATTCGATGCTCTTGCTGTCCTCTGTAAGTGTAACAACAGCTTTTTTCCAGCACTTTGTGTAACCCTGTGTTCTGCCCTGTCTTTTAAGACGGCCACGAACATTAACTGTGTTAACCTTTGCTACCTTTACCTTGAAAGCCTCTTCAACAGCATTTGCGATGTCAATCTTTGTAGCTGTCTTAGCAACTTCAAAGGTGTACTTCTTTTCTGCAATACCCAGCATTGACTTTTCAGTAATAACAGGGCGGATTATAATGTCATGTGCAATCATGCGTACACCTCCTCAATCTTAGCAATAGCTTCCTCGGCAATTACCAGCTTGTCTGCATTGAGAATATCATAAACATTGATTTCGTTATACTGACAAGTCTTAACACCAGGGATGTTGTTAGCTGACTTGATAACCTTGCTGTCAACCTCAGGAAGAACGATAAGTGTCTTCTTCTTAGAGTCGATAGCGTTAAGCATCTCAACCATAGTCTTTGTCTTGTAGTCGTCGCAAACAATCTTATCAACAACGATAAGCTCGTCAGACGCAACCTTTGTTGATAAAGCTGACTTCATAGCAAGTCTCTTTACCTTCTTATTTACACTGAAGCCGTAGTCTCTTGGCTTTGGAGCAAATACGATACCGCCGTGTGTCCACTGTGGGGATCTTGTTGAACCCTGTCTTGCACGGCCTGTTCCCTTCTGTCTCCAAGGCTTTCTACCGCCACCGGATACCTCTGCACGGGTTAAAGCGCTCTGTGTACCCTGACGCTGATTAGCAAGATAGAGAACTACCATCTGGTGCATTACTGCTTCGTTTGGCTCGATAGCAAAAATCTCGTCCTTAAGTTCGATTGTCTTTGCCTTTGAACCCTTCATATCAACAACGTTAATACTTGGCATTTGTAGTCCCCCTTTCTTAAGCCTTTACAGAATCTTTAATTACAACGATGCCGTTGTTAGGACCCGGAATTGCGCCCTTGATAGCAACGAGGTTGTTTTCTGCGTCAACCTTTACAATTTCAAGATTCTGAACTGTAACCTTTTCAGCACCTAAGTGACCTGCCATCTTCTTGCCCTTAAATACACGGGAAGGGGATGAACAGCAACCCATGGAACCACCGTCACGAACGCAAGGACCTGAACCGTGGGTTTCCTTAAGTCTTTGGAAATTCCAGCGCTTGATAACGCCTGCAAAGCCTTTACCTTTGCTCTTACCGGTAACGTCAACCTTATTACCAGCTTCAAATACATCTGCTTTGATGATGTCGCCTACATTATAAGCGTCTGTGTCTTCAAATCTGAATTCCTTAAGAACTCTCTTTGGAGCAACATCAGCCTTGTCAAAATGACCCTTCATAGGCTTGTTTACCTTGTGTGGCTTCATATCGCCGTAGCCCATCTGAACTGCTGCGTAGCCATCACTGTCAACTGTCTTTTTCATTGAAACAACGCATGGACCTGCTTCAACAACAGTTACAGGAACGAAATGTCCCTTTTCGTCGAAAATCTGAGTCATACCGACTTTCTTTCCGATTAATGCCTTTTGCATTACTTATTCCTCCTTTTAGGTTATTGGTCGGTTTCCCGACATTGACCCTGTCTACCGGTAGGTTGAATGAAACTATAATTTAATTTCGATTTCAACGCCTGCAGGGAGCTCAAGGCTCATAAGAGCTTCGACCGTCTTGTTTGATGGTCTTAAAATATCGATAAGTCTCTTGTGAGTTCTCATCTCAAACTGCTCACGGCTGTCCTTGTACTTGTGTACAGCACGAAGAATTGTAACAACTTGCTTCTGAGTTGGAAGTGGCACCGGACCTGAAACCCTTGCCCCTGTTCTCTTGGCTGTTGCTACGATTTTCTCAGCAGATTGGTCAACCAACTGATGATCGTAACCCTTGAGTCTTATACGAATTTTTTCCTTGACTGCCATAATAACGCCTCCTTAATTTGTATTGAGTTGGCGGGCGTGCTTTAAACTGATAACGCTTCCGGGTGTTTCGCACCCCTGCATTAAAAAAACCGGATGAATTTGTATTCATTCGGACAGTGTAAAGCGCAGACGAGCATAATTACCCCAAAGGGATGTTGCTCAAAAATCTTAACTTAATCGCCCGGTTTAAAATCGGACATACTCCACGGAAAAACCGGCATCTTTCAGCCGCAACCTCCCGCTTCTTCGCATATCTATCGCAGTCACGCAAGGATTATTATACTATATAGGGCGTTATTTTACAAGTTATTTCAAAATATATCGTTAGAGAAATTGTTAGAATTTTTTTGAAAAAAATTGTTAAAGTTGCACAATAAGAATATGTTTTTATTTTTAGTCAACTGATTTTCAGGAAATCGGGGATATTTTCCCCATAAACAGCATAAATACTACATTGTAACCAGGGCAGCTGTCAAAACAGAGCCTATAATAAGTACTGCACAAATAATTGCAACAACCCTGACAATCATCATTTTTCTCTTTCTCTTTTGCTGGTAATTCATATAATCACCTCCAAAGTGTTTTTTGCCTGAAAATATATCAAAATAATTATATCACACTTGAATATTTTTTTAAAGAGTTATATTATAATAATGTAGAGGAAATGTTAAGGACGGTGCATTTTATGTTACACATTTATTACGGAAACGGCAAGGGAAAAACCACCGCTGCTATTGGCGTGGCTATGAGGGCTGCAGGCTCAAACAGAAAGGTTTTGTTTGCTCAGTTCCTGAAAAGTGAGGAGTCCGGAGAAAGGAATTCCCTTAGGCTGATACCCGCCATTGAGCTTTTGCCCTGTCCCGATAAGGTCAAGTTTGTAAAATTTATGTCAGATGAAGAAAAGCTTAATTGCAAGCAACACTGTCGCAACACCTTTGACTCTTGCATTGTTCGTGTTCTCCGTGGCAATTACGATATGGTGGTATTTGACGAAATTTTCTGTGCAATAGAAAACGGTATGCTGTCGGAAAGTGAGCTTTTTGATTTCCTTGCAAATCTGCCAAAGAACATTGAGGTTGTGCTTACAGGTCATAACCCAAGCGAAAAGATACTTTCATTTGCCGACTATGCAACAGAAATGAGAAAGGTTGCACATCCCTTTGACAAGGGCATCAGTGCTCGAAAGGGAATTGAATACTAAACAGGCATTACAAACCGCATATCATATATAGAGAAAGCTCCGGGGAATAACCTCGGAGCTTTTTTATCATATTTTCTCGGCAATCTCGCCAAGTCTTTTATAGATTGAATTTTCAGCTATATATCCTCTTACGAAAGAAAGAGGATATACATTGGTGTTTTTGCCGATTACAGTACCGGGGTTAAGTACGGAGTTGCATCCAACCTCAACATTGTCACCAAGCATAGCACCGAACTTCTTAACGCCTGTTTCCACCTTTTCGCCGTCAAGCAAAACTGTAACAAGGCTTTTATCACTTTTTAAATTAGAGGTGATTGCACCTGCACCTGTGTGGGACTTATAACCCAAAATGCTGTCACCTATGTAGTTAAAGTGAGGAGTTTGCACCTCATCAAACAGGATAGAATTCTTAAGCTCTGTGGAATTGCCCACAGTTGCACCCTTGCCGATAATTGCATTACCTCTGATAAAGGAACATTGACGCACCTCGGCGTTCTCATCAATAATCAACGGGCCATTTAGGTAAACAGAGTCAAACACCTTTGCAGACTTGGCAATCCAAATATTCTCTCCCCTTTTTTCGTAAATTTCAGGGTCAAGGGTATTGCCCTTCTTTATAATAAAGTCACCTATAAGTGGCAGAGCCTCCCAAGGATATGTTAACCCTTCCAGGAGTTCTTTTGCTATTGTTCTGTCAAGGTTATACAGATTACTAATTGTCAGCCGTTTCAACTATGGCACATCCTTTTCTATTATATTTTTTCGTTCTAACAAAGCCTTAAAACCTGTCTTCTTCATAAGATAGCATACCAATACCGAAATTGTGGAGCCAATCAAAATTCCCGCAAAAACATCCGATGGAAAATGCACAAACACATACATTCTTGAAAATGCTATTATTCCCGATAACACAAAGGCAGGGATTGTCCAAGCCTTCTTCTTGATTGTAAGCATTACTGCAACTGCACCGGCAAAGGCACTGGCTGAATGGTTTGACGGAAAGCTGTAAGTGGTTGGCTTTTCCACAAGCATATTAACAACATCCACCAAATTACAGGGACGCACACGACAAACTATATTTTTAATTCCGTACTCGGTAATGAGGGTGTCAATTCCCATAGCCAAAAGCACCGCAATCCCGCAGTATCTTGTACGCTTAAAGAAAAGCATCACAACAGCAATGGAAATCCAAATCAATCCACCATCCTGCAAATTGCTAAACAGAGGCATAACAAAATCCATAAAGCTGTTTCTCAGGTTATCTTGAATCCAATAAAGAATACTGAAATCTATATTCGTAATAAAATCTATCATAAATTACACCAATTTATTCATTATTCTCGTGATGAAAAATTATCACTTTCCAAAGCGACACCTAATCTTGTCCCCAATATTGCCGAAAAGGGTTTGCAAATTTAGCGGAGGAAGTTGATTTTCGTAGTTTTCTTCCTCATAGTTCGCCTTGTCCTTTCTAAAGAACAAAACAGTCATTATGCAGTCCGCTGCAAAAATAATCAGAAGGGCAACTGCCAACCACAACTGAACATTTTGAGGAACAAGGCTGATCAGGTCAACAAACAGAGGATGAATCACCTTGCAAAGCAGTAAGCATAGAGAGCCAAAGCAAACTGCACCTAAAAGGCATATCCTGCTTTTATAATTAAACTTTATGTTACTGTAATCCCACCATTTTTTGTGAAAAACATTCTCCAAAACAACTGCAGTCAAATACTCAACAATGGTTGCAACTGCCATACCGCCGAAAAATGTAACCAAAATACTGTCTGTCCTATCAAAGAAGCAAAACACCATAAGGACTGCTCCTCCACCATACAAAGGACACCACGGGCCTCTTAAGAAACCTGAAGAAACAAATTTCTTTTCTTGAATTGTATATATTGCTGTTTCGTACATCCAGCCTATAAAGCTATATAGTATAAATGCTAAAAAATACTGTACTATGTTCAACTTCCACATCTCCTTGGAATTAGGCTTTACTCCCCCTAAACATTGAACGGAATAAAACCATCCATTCCCTTACAACTTCTTTTGAAGTACACACCTTATCGAAATAGCAGATGACATATGCCTCTCTGGATTTAGGTGGCACAACGGTCAAAGGCCACATATGTTTTTTGATAATATCCTTTTCCTTATCACTGAGAGAAAATATACTACTTGCATTTTTTAATGCAGTAGATGGATGATGAAATCCGTGAAGACTTCCCCTTGCTTCCTTATCATGCCAATCGTAAAGGAACAAATCGTGGAGTAGTCCTCCCCTTGATGCAGAACGGTAATCCAAATTTAATCGTCTGCAAAGTCTGAAACTTTTAAAAGCCACAACCATAGAGTGGTCAAAGGTTGAGGTTTTTCCGTGCTGGGTATAGCTTTTCATTCTCTGCACTTCTTCACTTTCAAGCAAATCGGCAATACAGGACAAAAACAAATCAACTTCTTTTTTGCTTGACCGTTCAAATGCACAGATTAAGTTTTGACTTATCATATCATCATTCCTAATAAAAACTACGAAATTATTATATCATTATTTCCAACACGGTCGCAACGGTAAAAAAAGAAAAATTAACAAAACACCGATTATTTACTTTGTTAATTTATCACAAATAGGATTAAATTAAAACTCATCCGAGAGAAGTTCCATTTTATGATTATACTCCTCTTCGCCTATGCTGTCGCATTTAAAAAGCTCCTCAACCCTATTCTTTGCTTTAATAAATTCATCTTCATTTTTTAAAAGCTGATTTTTCCACAGCAAATAATTATCCTCAGGGATTATGCACTCCCTCTTTGCCTGATACAAGGTTTCAAGCTTATCAAGGAGTCCCACATCTCCGTTACTTAAAAATTCCTTTAGAATTTGGTGGGTATCCTGAACAAGTTCATCCTTTTCCTTTTCAAAGATTTCCCTGTTCTTTTCCCCCATATTGTGTTTCTTTTCAATTCTACTTAGGGCAAGTCGGTATTCGTCAATAATATCCTCAGGTCTAAAGTCAAAATCTAACTTTACCTTTGCCACACGCACCATAGAATTTTTAGGTTGTCCTGTCTTTGCCCCCAAGGACTGAAGAACAACAGAGATAATGCTTAAGATTAATGTAACGACAGGAATACACCACAAATACCACATAATTTTTCCGCTAAAAATCAACATATAAATTGTCACAGCAATAACAACAATGTTTACGATTGAAACAGGGGTATTTATGTACTTACGGTGTAGTAACAGGTCAGTAACATTCACCGCAACGCACAGCACTAAAGCAATCACAAGAGGGATATGTATCTTCCAAAGACCTGTTACAGCAAACCAAATTACAACTCCAAAATATTCCAAAGAGGTTAACATAAGCAAAACCGCACTTAATATCCAAAGGACATTTTTGTTAACCTTGTATTTACTCTTAATATTACTTATAACGCCCATATCACTTTGCCCCTTTGCGCAGATACATAATCACCTTGACTATACAAGCGCCTATCATAAAGGAACCAACATAGGTCATCATCTCTTGGTAACTGCAAAAATATCCCCAGCCGGTTACTGCAAGCACCTTCCACCAAACAGATAGGAAAACACCTACAACGCCAATAAAGACAATATCAAGTATAAGCTCCTTAAAATTCTTTGTCTTTGATAAAACCATAAAGCCTATAACAACACTTACGCATATCATTGTCAAAATCACAACCCAATTACTGCTGGACATTGCTGTATTTGCGTCAGCCTGACTTGTTGATGGGGTTATTGCGGACAAAATCGTGTTTTTAACATTAACTCTGG
>JBJEOZ010000175.1:0-5035 GCA_051880975.1 Ruminococcus sp. | reverse complement strand
AATAGAAAGCAAATATTAAGGTAAATTTCTGTTTCAAAATGCAGAAGAAATAATTACGAGAATCACATTATAAATATAATAAGTGAATATATATACTTGAACTATGCATAACTATGCATCATAAAATACCAACACAACATATTGTAAAATTTGCGTAAAATTACTCTGTTAATATACAAATTATATGATTATAAAATATTTGCAAATTAAAAATTTGGAGCAAAAAAACTCTTTCCAATGGTAAAATTTTGCATTATTTGTTCTCATTTTGCACGATAAATTAATAACAACTCGCAATTTTTTGTACTATACAATAATATTGATTTTTCTGCCCTTATTTTTCTTGTTTTTTAGATAAATAGTAGTATAATGAACATTGGTTGAAAGACAAATAATTATAATATAGCAGAGGTGGAGAGAATAATGAAAGATTTTAAGCAATGGGACGGCTTTGAAGGCCGTATCTGGAAAGAAGAAGTCAACACTCGTGACTTTATTCAAAAGAACTACAAGCCTTATGACGGCGATTCATCATTCCTTGTTGGTCCAACAGAAGCTACAAACAAGCTTTGGGGTATTCTTCAGGACCTTCAAAAGCAGGAGCGTGCCAACGGTGGCGTTCTTGATATGGAAACAGAGGTTGTTTCAACCCTCACCGCATACGGCCCCGGATATATCAGCGAAGAGCACAAGGACCTTGAAAAGGTTGTTGGCCTTCAGACAGACAAGCCACTAAAGCGTGCATTTATGCCTTTTGGCGGTATCAAAATGGCACAGCAGGCTTGCGAAACTAACGGTTACACACCAAACCCTAAGTTTAACAAGATTTTCAACGAGTACAGCCGTACTCATAACCAGGGCGTTTTTGACGCATATACACCTGAAATGAAAAAGGTTCGTCACAACAAGATTATCACAGGTCTTCCTGACACATACGGCCGTGGAAGAATCGTAGGCGACTACCGCCGTGTAGCCCTCTACGGTATTGATTTCCTTGTTGAGGAGAAGAAGAAGGACCTTGCCAACTGCGGTGACGGCACAATGACAGACGACATTATCCGTCTGCGTGAGGAAATCGCTCTTCAGATTAGAGCCCTCAACGATATGAAGAAGATGGCAGAGGTGTATGGCTTTGATATTTCACAGCCTGCAAAGGACGCAAGAGAGGCTTGCCAGTGGCTCTACTTCGGCTACCTTGCTGCTATCAAAACTCAGAACGGCGCTGCAATGAGCGTGGGCAGAGTTTCAACATTCCTTGATATTTACATTCAGAGAGATATGGAAAAGGGTATCCTCACAGAGGAGGAGGCTCAGGAGCTTATCGACCATATGGTTATGAAGTTCCGTATGGTTAAGTTTGCCCGTATTCCATCCTACAATCAGCTTTTCTCAGGCGACCCTGTATGGGCAACACTTGAGGTTGCAGGTGTTGGCGTTGACGGCCGTTCAATGGTTACAAAGACCGACTTCCGTTTCCTCCACACTCTTGAAAATATGGGACCATCCCCTGAACCAAACCTTACAGTTCTCTACTCCTCATCACTTCCTGAAGCATTCAAGAAGTATGCAGCAGAAATCTCAATTAACACAAGCTCTGTTCAGTACGAGAACGACGATGTAATGAAGCCTGTTTGGGGTGATGATTACTCAATCTGCTGCTGTGTTTCCGCAACACAGACAGGTAAGGAAATGCAGTTCTTCGGCGCTCGTGCAAACCTTGCAAAGTGCCTACTTTACGCACTCAACGGCGGTGTAGATGTTAAAACTCGTGAGCAGGTTGGCCCTGCATATAAGCCTATTACAAGTGAATATCTCGACTATGATGAGGTTATCGACAAGTATGTCGTTATGATGGACTGGCTTGCAGGTCTTTATGTAAACACACTTAACCTTATCCAGTATATGCACGATAAGTACTACTACGAGGCAGCCGAAATGGCTCTTATTGATACAGATGTTCGCCGTACCTTTGCAACAGGTATTGCAGGGTTCTCACATGTTGTTGACTCCTTAAGCGCTATTAAGTATGCAAAGGTTAAGCCAATTCGTGACGAAGATGGCATTACTGTTGACTTTATCGTAGAGGGCGACTTCCCTAAGTACGGCAACGACGATGACAGAGCAGATGACATTGCAGTATGGCTCCTTAAGACATTCCTTGAAAAGATTAAGAAGCACCACACATACCGTGACTCCGAGCCTACAACATCTATCCTTACTATCACATCTAATGTTGTTTACGGCAAGGCAACAGGTAATATGCCAAACGGCAGAAGAGCTGGCGAGCCACTTTCACCGGGTGCTAACCCAAGCTACGGTGCAGAGCAAAACGGTCTTCTTGCATCTCTTAACTCAGTTGCAAAGCTCCCATATCACTGGGCACTTGACGGTATTTCAAATACACAGACAATCAACCCTGACGCTCTCGGTCACACAGAAGAAGAGAGAGTTAACAACCTTGTACAGGTTATGGACGGTTACTTTGACCAGGGCGCACACCACCTTAATGTTAATGTATTCGGCAAGGAAAAGCTTATTGACGCTATGGAACATCCTGAAAAGGAAGAGTATGCAAACTTTACTATCCGTGTTTCAGGCTATGCTGTTAAGTTTATCGACCTTACTCGTGAGCAACAGCTTGATGTAATTTCCCGTACCTGTCATGCAACAATGTAATGATATTTTGGGCAGAGTAAATGCCCTTGAAACCTTTGGTCTGGTTGACGGACCCGGTGTGAGATTTGTGGTATTTTTGCAGGGCTGTAATATGCGTTGCAAATACTGCCACAATCCCGAAACCTGGGATAAAAATACAGGTGAAGAGTGGACGCCGAAGGCACTCTTTGAAAGAGCATACCGCTACCACAAGTACTGGAAGGATAACGGAGGAATAACAGTAAGCGGTGGAGAACCTCTACTGCAAATTGACTTTGTCACAGAATTTTTCAAACTGGCAAAGGAAAAGAACATTCACACCACCCTTGACACCTGCGGACAGCCGTTTTCAAATGATAAAGAGTTCCTTGAAAAGTTTGATGAACTTTTAAAGTACACAGACCTTGTAATGCTGGATATTAAAGAGTTTAATGAGGAAAAGCACAAAGCCTTGACAGGTCACAAAAACTCCAATATCAAGGAAATGGCACAGTACCTTTCAGACCGTAATGTAAAGATGTGGATTCGCCATGTGCTTGTCCCCGGACTTACAGATGATGAACAGGGACTTATTGACCTGAACTCATTTATCAAACAGCTTAAGAGTGTGGAAAAGGTAGAAATCCTGCCATACCACACCTTAGGACTTATGAAATGGGAAAAGCTAAAGCTCCCTTATCCCCTTGAGGGTGTAAAAACACCTACTCAAGAGGAAATTGACAGGGCAGAAAAGCTTTTGGAAATTAAATAATATAAATTAAAGGGGGCTGATTTTCAGTCCCTTTTATTACATAAAAAAGCCACATGATGAGCCATTTTAAACTCATTATGTGGCGATTTTGTTCTAATAGTTAGTCTTTACTTTTCTGTGGGATTAAGCCATTTAGTTGGAATAAAGCTACCGATAAATGCGGAGATTATCAGCCAAGGAATTACCCTTAAGGGGAAACACAGCATAAGCAGAAGTGAAACTGCAAAAGGCTTTTTCATAATAACACCAAGCAGTCCGGCTGTAATAACTCCCATACAAAAGGCAGAGTTTAGTCCCGTTAGGATTGCTACGCCACATCCCACACTTACTCCGCTGAAAATCACAGGGAAGAAATGACCTCCTCGCCAGCCGGATTTTATACATACATTTGTCAGCAGTAACTTCAAAAAACCTATCAAAATTAACAGCCAAGGTGCATATTCCTTGTAGGTGGTAATGATTTCCCCCATACTTTCCTCACCGGAAAACATTGTCATAGGGAAATATGTTCCCATAACACCTAAAATCAGTCCACCCAGCATAGTGCTTATTACAATGCCGATTTTGCCCTGTAACTTCTTGAAGAAGGCCTTTGTAAATCTGTCAAAAACTAAGTAGCAAATGCCGAATACCGCACCCACAAGTGCAAGAGGAATACCGAAGATTTGTTCATTACTTGTGATTTTGGCATACTCAATCTGTGGTATTCCGATTCCTCCGCCAAAGATGCTGTTTAAAAGAGAAAATACACCAAAAGCCGACATTACAGACACAATTATGTAGATTGTCTTTGAAAATTTGGAAACGGTAATTTCCTTGTCGTAATCAGTCTTTTCTTCTATGGGCATAACCAAGCCAAATAGTGGTGCACCGAAAATTGTTCCCAGTGCCGTGCTTAAACCTATTCTTGTGATTTCCTTTAAGTGGACATTTACAAACTTAATTCTGTCACCAACCCAGTAGCAAAGCCCTACAATAACACCGGTAAGTCCTGCCTCAGGTCCTATACTTCCCCCGAATAAAAGGGGAAGAAGAGCCGCAATGCAGATTATAAAAACATTGTTGTAGGGATAATACTTATCCTTTTTAACCTTACCCATAACTGTTTCAAGTTCCTCAGGATAGGAGCCGAATTTCTTTTGATAAAGTCCGATAATAAGTCCACCCAAAAGACACACAGCTATTGTGTAGAAAGGAAAATTAACGCTGTCCTTGCCCCATTCCCATATAAAGCCAACTCCTAAATCCAAAAGCTTTAGGAATGACCATATTATACCGGCAATTACACCGCCCATAAATCCACACATTAAAATTGAAATCAATTTGCTGATAAATGTGTTGTTTTTCATACTAAAATCCCACTTTATAAGTTTTTCTTAAATTTTATCATACAATAAATCTTATAGCAAGATATATTAATGGAATTTGTGATTAGTTTAAATAATTGATTAGGCAATGCCAACTTGAAGTAAGTCGGCATTGCCCTTTTTTTATTAATTGTAAAAAACGTGAAAAATGTGAATAAAATTCTCGTCATTATATTGACTTTTTCGACATAAAGTAGTAAAATTTTCCTGGAATATTGTTAATATTTTCATCATAAAGGGGAATATTTTACAAAATTAACTT
>JBJEOZ010000174.1:0-5085 GCA_051880975.1 Ruminococcus sp. | reverse complement strand
CTATTCGGAGGTAGTAAATTCTAATGGTGATGACGGTTCAAGTCAATCAACCTTTATCTTAACAGGCACAACCACAGAAGAATGGTTGACTCTTGAAAAGACAAAAGACAAGATTAAACAGCTGTTCCCTGCTTGTGGAGGTTTTCGTGCCAAAACAGACAAGGGGACAGCTGTTATTATGTACGACAATTCAATCCCTATCCCGGTGGATAGCGGAAACTTTAAGAGAATGCAGATAAATCTATCTGTATATGAATGGGAGGCTTAAAAATGAGCTTAAAAAATCATGGAATTTCAAAAAGTACACCCTCCAATATTTTGTTTGGTGCAGGTGTGTATTATAAAAATTTAGTTAATGAGGGCGGGGCTTGGAAAGGTACTGTTCTGGGTGCTACTAACGGTGGCGGTAAGCTGTCTGTTACAGGCGAATTTGTTGACCTTGAACTTGACGGTGCCCTTGTAAAGGTTAAGGGATTGACCGTAAAGGCAGGCGGTACAGGCTCAATGGAGGTAAATCTCGTAGAACTTACAGAGGAAAACCTAAAGGCAGTTTCCTTGTTTTCTTCCAGCAAAGAGAAAGACACAAATCTTACGGTGCTGAAAGACAAGGCAAATATTGAAGAGGGAGATTATATCCCTAATCTTGCCTTTGTGGGCACCACAGCGGATAAGTCAAAGAATTTGATTGTTATTTTTGACAACGCACTTTGTACATCCGGTCTGGAACTCGAAGGCAAGAACAAGGAGGGCGCTGTCATTACCGGCACATTTGACGCCTATTCAGACGACTATGACGGCAACCTTGATACATTGCCTATCAGGATTTATATCGTACCAAAAACAGCGGAGGAATAATATATGTCAGAAAAGAAATATGAATTTAGAGAACTCAAAAGCACAGATATTTTCCTGATGTGCAAAATCCTTTCAAAGGTGGGTGTGAGTAAATTTCGCTCTTGCTTTGAAAGCGAGGATGTCAAAAATCTTGTGTCTGCTATTATGGGCAAAGCTCTTCCTGACGGTTACAACACAGAATCTGCAAGCATTCAGATAATGCTTGAGATTGCACAGGTTATCCTTGAGAACATCCCTTCCGCCGAAAAGGAAATCTACGCAATTCTTGCAAACACATCAAATCTTGAAGTGTCAGAAATTAAGGAATTGGACATTGTGACTTTTGCGGATATGATTATGGATTTTGTAACGAAAGAGGAATTTGTAAATTTTATCAAGGCTGCCTCAAGATTGTTACCAATGACGAAATAAGATTTATGGACTTGCTGTTTAAACGATATGCAAGTCCTTTTTCTTTGCTTGACGGTTATATTCAGACTTGCAGATTTTCAGAGTTTATTGATGAACTTATAAATATAGTCAACAAAGAAACAGAAGAAAAGGAACTTTGGGACTTCTACCTCCACAGGTGGTATATCGAAAAGTCTTTCCCTGAATTTGTTGAAGATATCAAGAACAGAAGAAATCATATGAATATGACTACATCAGACAAGGAAGAAATCTTAAATCTATCTATGGATATTCTAAGGCAAGCCGACCCTGGAATGGAGGTGACATCAATTAATGGACTTGTTTAAAATCGCCGGCGTTCTTGCCCTGTCCGGTAAGGACGAAATGAACAAAGGACTTGAAGAAGTCAATGGTAAGGCTGAAAACACAAGCAACAAATTTTCAAGCGGAGTGAAAACCGTTGCAAAATGGGGTACCGCTGTTGTTGGCGGTGCGACTGCCGCTGTAGGTGGACTTGTTAAGTTTGCAGAAAAATCTGCAAGTACAACGGATCACATTGACAAGATGTCACAAAAATTAGGTATTTCAAGGAAATCTTATCAGGAACTGGACTTTATCTGTTCGCAGTGTGGAACATCTGTTGACGGTCTAAAAGGCGGTATGAAAACACTTGTCAATCAGATGTCAAGTGGTAATGAGGCTTTTGACACTTTAGGGGTAAAAATAACTGACAGCAACGGCAAAATGCGTAGTCAGGAAGATGTGTTTTTTGACACTGTAAAAGCTTTGCAGGGTATGTCAAACGAAACAGAGCGAAACGCTTTAGCAAATGACTTGTTAGGACGGTCAGCAACCGAACTTGCACCTCTGCTCAATGCCGGTGCCGGGTCAATGGACGAAATGAAACAGAAAGCTCACGATTTAGGGCTTGTGCTTGGTGATGATATGATTGACAACGGTGTGGAAATGACCGACACCATTGACCAAATGAAGAGGTCTTTTTCTTCTATCGTTACTCAACTGGGTGGTTCATTAATGCCAATAGTGACCAAATTATCAAAGTATATCATCTCTGCTTTGCCCAAGATAAGCAGTCTTTTTTCTCAAATTGAGCCTATATTGACACAGATGTTTGAGGGGCTTCTGCCTCCGTTACTACAAATAGGCGAACAACTAATGCCTGTTATCCTCAATCTAATAACACAACTGTTGCCGTTCATAACTCAAATTGTACAAGGAATATTGCCGATTTTCACGCAATTATTGACAACAATAATGCCAATTATAACTAACCTTGTTCAGACACTTCTACCGCCTATTCTAAGCATATTTCAAGCGTTAATGCCGATTTTACAGACTATATTTGATTTGATAGCACCGTTTATAGAGCTTATCGGTCAATTAGTTGCACCAATAGCGGATTTAATATCAACGGCAATTGCCCCTCTCGTATCAAAGTTGGCAAGTCTGCTTAACAAATTGCTTAAGCCTTTGATACCTGTGTTTACACAGATTGCTACTCTTATTTCAGAGTCTTTAGCACCTGTTTTCAAAGCATTAAAGCCAATATTCAATGCTATTTCCAGAGCTTTGGAGCCTATTTTTGACTTGCTATCAAGTTTAATCAATACTGTAATACCTATACTTATGCCGATTATTAATACACTTGCAAAAATACTGTCAGGCACTCTTGGTAGCGCTATAAAGGGCATTAGTGGAGCTGTCAAGGGTGTAGTTGATGTTTTCAGCGGACTTATAGATTTTATAACTGGTGTTTTCACCGGGGACTGGAAAAAAGCCTGGAACGGCATTAAGAAGATAGTTACCGGTGTATTTAACGGTATATGGTCAGTTATAAAGGGTATTATCAACACTATAATTGGCGGAATCAATATGCTGTGGACAGGTATATACACAGTTGTATCAGGCATTGTAAACGCAATCGGTGGCATTGCAGGACTAATCGGTGACTTGTTCGGGTGCGACTGGGAATTTTCTATGCCGGCAGAACCGCCTCTAATACCTACTCTTGCTACAGGTGGTGTCCTCAAAAAAGGACAGACCGGTTACTTGGAAGGTGACGGAGACGAGGCTGTTGTACCGCTGTCGCAGAACACAGGGTGGATTAACACTCTTGCAAATAAGCTAACAGAGCGTATGCCAAACACGCAAGGTTTTGACGAAAAGACACTTAAAACAATGGTAGAAACTATCGTTAAAAATCTTGTTATTAATCTGTATCTGGACGGAAAAACCCTTGTAGGCGGAACTATCAAGAAAATTGATAGTGAGTTAATAAAAATTAATTCTATGAAACAGAGAGGGATGACTATATGAGAGGTATAACATTCGGCAATATCCACACTGATGATATGAACTTAATACTATCATCAGTCAATATCCCTCCTGCACAGCCTAAAACGAATTATATTGACATCCCCGGTGCTGACGGTCAAGTTGATTTGACAGAGGCACTTGGGGTTGTTAAGTACCAAATGCGTGAGGCTGAATTTGTTTTTACGACCGCTCCGGGACATAACATTGAAGATGTAAAAAGAAAAGTATCTAACACACTGAACGGTGTCTATTTTGACAAGATTGTATTAGATAAGGATCCGGAATGGTACTGGCAAGGCAGAGTAAGGGTTGACGGCTACGGAAATGAGTATCCGTGCGATAAGATAACCGTTAAAGCAACATTAAAGCCGTACAAATACAGGGATAATGTAATTAAATTTCGCTCGACTAAGGCACAGGATACAAGAACTGTTGTTTTATATAACGAAAATAAAGTAGTCTTACCAAAGTTTATAACAGCGAACAGTGGCGTACGGATTAGCTGTAACGGAAACAGTACATATATTGCTCCTAATACGACTTTCTCAAGCACTGATTTTGCTCTTGAAAAAGGTAATAACCAACTTGATTTTACTATCTACTTTATATCACAGGATTTTACAATCAAGTACACAGAGGGGAGCTTATAAATGTACATTGTTAAATGTGATGATACAACTATATACGACCCTCGAATTGATGAGCTGGCACTGTCTAATGCCGTTCTTAATCTTGAGGTTAATACAGCTGGGTCTTTTACAATTACAGTCCCTTACAGTCACCCATACTATGATTTAATTTATAAAAATCATACGGCTGTGTTCAGCGTGTTGGAGAACAACGAAATTATTTTTAAAGGTAAGGTGTACGACTGTCAAAAGGATTTTAACCTCAATCTTAAAATACAAATCGAAGGACTGTTATCAACTTTAGCGGATTTTTATTCTGAGCCTTTTGATGTGTCCTCGAAAGCAAAATGGCAAGGCTACAATAAGCCGGATTCACAGAGCTATGTAAAGTACTTTATTAATCGTTTTGTTATTGACAAATTTAATGCATTTAACGCTGATATTAAGGATAATCTTAACATTGACTTCCCATCCTGCAATTTTACTTTAGGGGGAATGACAGTCAATTATATAGATTCCGACGGAAATTATCTGCCGATTTATAGATCCTCTGAGGACAGAATAACACTATGGTCAATAGTAAGTGACAAGTTATTTAACTCAGCACTCAAAGGCTATGTGTATATGACTTACGCTGACGATAAAAACATTTTTAATTATGTTAAGAGTTTTGTCGACACAAACTCGCAGGAAATTGAATTTGGCGAAAACTTGCTTGATTTGGCTGATGATACTGTATCAAGTGACATTGTAACAGCGCTCTATCCTGTAGGAGATGATAACTTAATAATACACGGTTACGGTGCGAATTTTCCCAACGAGCCAAAAGTAGGTGACACTTATGGAACCAATGGCGATTTATTTTTCTATAACG
>JBJEOZ010000173.1:0-5090 GCA_051880975.1 Ruminococcus sp. | reverse complement strand
AATTCTATAAGAAAAAATCGTTAAAAGGAATTTGTGCTATGCCCAAAGTGTTTATTAGCTTTTCATCAAAAAATAATGAAATAGCAAGAAAAATAAAAGAACAACTTCAAAAAAGACAATTTGATTGTTGGTTTGCTCCTGATAATATTATGGGTGGAGAGAGTTACCTATCAACGATTCCAAAGGCAATATCCAACAGTGACGCATTTATTTTACTGTTATCTAAAGATTCTCAAACTTCATTTTGGGTAAAAAATGAAGTTGAACAAGCAATAAACAAACAAATTCCAATTTTCCCGATTATGATTGAAGATTGTGAAATAACAGAGGAATTTGCCTTTTGCTTATCCCATATACAGATTTTTCGTTATGATAATGATATTAACAAATCAATTGAACAATTTGTAAGGAAACACACAGAAATTAATAATAGTTATGATAGAAAACCGAATGAGAAATTTGATTGCATTCCCACCACCCTGCCTAAACAAGGCAGAAAGGAATCAAATTCTAATAGTATCGTAATAGGACTTGTTTTTGGATGGTTAGGAGCAGTTCTGAATACATTATTTATGTTTGTTTTCTTTCCATATACTTTTCTTCAGACGGTGGCAATTCTTGTTATTATGATATTGTTTTCGGCCAATAAATATAGTCAAGCATCGTGGATTATTTATATTGTGTGTAGTATTCTATCGTTTGCATTTTTTAATATAATATCATCAATTATGTTTTACAAAAAATGTAATAATAACTTCCAATTATAGTTGTACAATTATATAAAATTTCGTTGAATGTTGGGAAAATGAGATACAAAACAAAAAGCCACATAATGGGTTACCGCAAACTCATTATGTGGCGATTTTATGTATTAGGTTTTACTTTTTGCTTTCCTTAGTACTCTTCATCCTCATCATCTTCATATGAAGCGTAGTCTGATGAGTAATCCAAATCCTCCTCATATTCTTCATTATCAAATGATGAAATTTCATCATCAAAAGCATCCTTCCACTGTTCGGCAAAGCCGTCATCAGCTACTTCGCCAAACATATCATCATCCTCATCATCCTCGTCAGTGTTCGCTTCTAAGTAGTCGCGTCCGAAGTGATTATCTCCTATCGACTTAATTTCAATAAGATTTACGCAACTATCAAAAGCCTCATCCTCTATTTTACTTACCTTACCGGAAAGCTGAACACTTTCAAGTGCAAAACAGTCCTGAAAAGCTTGGCTGGGAATCGTTGTAACCAACAGAGGAAGACGGATTCTTTCTAATGATGAACAACCGGAGAAGGCACCTTCGCCAATTTCGCTGAGAGAGTCCGGCAGGCATATGGTTTTAAGGTAGCTACACCCTTTGAAAGCCTCTGCTCCAATTTTTGTGATTCCTTCCGGTACTGTGATATGCTCTAAACTATCACAATCTTTGAATGCGCCTTTACCTATTGTTTTAACTCCTTGCGGAATAAAAAGATTTTCTTTTTTACCTTCTAACCTTATACTTAAAGCCATAATAGCCTCCAAAATAATATATTCAGTCAGAGAATTTATGATTTTTTTAATAGCGCTACAAAGAAAAGTCACTCTTTTCTGTCTGTGATAAAATCATAGCACAATAAAATTCCTTTGGATATACAATACTTGATAAAACTTTTGTCAGGGAGAAAATTTGTGCAAAGGGTAAATTTGGATATATAAGGGAAGATTTCCGTTTGTATAATGGGTAGAAATTTTTGTGTAGGGGAGAGAAAGGCTTTTTTGCAGGGTAAAGCCCATTTGTGCAATGGGTAGAAAAAGTATATGTAGGGAGAGCTTTCGTTTGTGCAATGGGTAGAAAGGACTTTGAGTGTGAATTTTATTAATGTAATAAATGACACTATTTTGCAGATGTAAAGGCAAATTTAATCAATAATCACCCATAATGCCTGTTAAGTTCCGTGCTTACCTTTGATAAATTCTCTCTACCCATTGCACAAATAGCGTTAAAGGTTAGTATATCATTTTTGACATACACCTATTTTTTCTCTACCCATTACACAAATGAACTCTATGTATTTTAGTTAATTTCACGGTTTGCATATGGTTTTCTAAGAATGCATTGTTTGAAAAAATCTGAGTGATATAATTTTTATAAGCAAACATAATTTGTTAGCTTTCAAAATTTTATTACTTGGAGGTAAGGAATGTTTAACTTTATTGATGCTCTCAATCAGGATGATGAACGAAAAACAATGCTTTATTACTGGTATACGGAGGATGTAAACTATTCGGGAAATGAATATGCAATTATTCACGGAATAGTCAGCGGACACAAACGACTTATGGATACAACCTTTGTCAATTCCACATTTATAAAATCGTATGAGGTTAACTATGATGACAGTGAGCTTGTTGTTTATACTAAAAATACCGTATATCACTGTCCTCTATCTTATTGCAATTTTGACAAACAGGACTTGGTTAAGAATCAGATTCCCGATTACGAAAAAATCAAGCAAGAGTATAAAGGAAAAGCAGACAAGGAGCTTCCCACTGCTGATGAGGGAGAGGTTTTGCTGGTAATCTCCAATCACAATGAGTATTATTTTAATTCCTTGTATTATAAGCCAAACGGTGCCGATGAAAAAGTGACATATTCAGCAGGGGCTCACATCTCTATGTTTCAGGACAGCTTTCTGATAAGAAGCGGAAAAGGCAATATTGATTTAAGATATTTTCCGCATTATCAGAATATTGATTTTTATACTCAGGATACCGATAATAAGCCCTTTTACATTGAAAATATCGGCGATATTACGCTGTATTGCCGTACCAACAGCGGACTTATTAAATTAGACCCCGGTGAAAGAAAAGAAGTTACAGAAGAAAATGCCGAAAAGGTCAGCGTTGATTTACCAGATGGTGATTTATATCCTGCTGTTTTTATCCCTGATGAAGAATAATCCTAATGCAAACTTAATTAAAAAGGAGATTGATTAATGTTGATATTGGATTTACACGATGGATAGGGAATAGGGTGTTTATGTATTTTTCAACATACTCCATATCTCTTGCAAATCTTGACTGGTTTTTACAAAGAACAATGTCAAAGTATCTCTTATTATTTTATTGAATTCAGGTCTTTCCCTGTCAGAACCGGAGAAGTCCTCATCATTTCACCTTTTAAGTCCTCTTATAGTATGTTTTTTTTGATAACACATAAATATTTATATTAATTGAAAAATTACAAAAGGCAATGCCAACCTGAAGTAAGTCGGCATTGCCCATTTTTTATACCTTATTAATTTTTGTTCACTTGTTTGTTTCTACTCTGTTGCTTTCTAAGGCATTTTTTATCAAATGACGGATTGAAAGCATAAAAGTTCTTGCTGTCCAGCCTGTCGGTTAATATACGAAGTGTTTCGCCAAACCGCTGATAATGCACAACCTCTCTTGCTCGCAAAAAGCGTATAGGGTCAAGCACATCCGGGTCATCACAAAACCGCAGAATATTGTCGTAGGTAGTCCTCGCCTTTTGCTCCGAAAACGCTATCTAAACAGTAGTTATTTTTTGTATGGAAGTGGCAATATCTTTACTTATATTAATAAAAAATATAAATAATCTTTACTTATTGAATAAAATATGAGATAATAAGTAAAGATAAAGAAGGTGATACAATGTTTTCTTATGAGGGTCTTGAAAAATTATTAGTTGAAAATAAAATAACTAAATCCCAGCTTGGAAATAAACTAAGGATTTCTTCCCGTACCATTGCCAAAATCGGCAAAGGTGAAAAGTTGTCCGGAAAAGTCATAGAGAAAATTTGTAATTATTTTTCTTGTACTCCTGATAAAATATTTAAAGAAGTATCTGATAACCCTATTCTTCAAGTTTTGCGTGAAGAAAAGGAGGCTAAGATTTCAGGTGGGTTATATCACGAATTGCAAATCAGAATGACATATAATTCCAACCATATTGAGGGCAGTAAGCTTAGTGAAGAACAGACAAGGATGATTTTTGAAACAAACACCCTTGATACAGCCGATGGAATCCCTGTTGACGATATTCTTGAAACGGTTCATCACTTTAAGGCTATTGATTATTGTATTGATATAGCCGAAAAACCCCTGAATGAGGATATAATCAAAGAATTGCATTACATTTTAAAGCACGATACAAAGGATTCTATGCTTTCCTGGTTTGCAGTGGGGGACTATAAAAAGAGAGCAAATGTAGTTGGCGGAAAAGAAACAGTTAAGCCAAAAGAGGTTCCTGAAAAAATCAAAGAATTGCTTGATAACTATAATTCATTAAAAGAAATAACAATTAATGACATTATAGAGTTTCACTATAACTTTGAAAAGATACATCCTTTCCAAGACGGTAACGGTAGAATCGGCAGACTAATTGCATTTAAAGAATGTCTTAAGAATAATATTATACCATTTATTATTGAGGATTCAAAGAAGTTTTACTACTATCGTGGCTTGTCAAAATGGAACGAAGAAAAAGGATACCTTATAGATACCTGCCTTGACGGTCAGGATACTTTTGTAAAGTTGATGGATATGTTTGATATTTAATGATGTATCTGATGTTGACAATATATATAACAAGTATAAAAAATTGTCCTATGAAAGAGAAGTTGTTATTGGGTGCATATCAAGCGACCTTTGCAAAAACCATAGGAGAGAGGGACTCTATTTTGATGAAATATTAGAGGGAGTTAAAAAATAGGATGAATGAAATTGAATTGAAATTATGTGACATTCAGGGAAGGCTATTTGAGTTATCAGTTGATAATAATTGCGATAGTATGTCCTTTGTAAAAAAATTTATGTTATCCGAAACAGCAAAAGAACTTGATTCAGAGTACAACCGAATGCAGTGGGCAGGGGAGGAGTACCTCCTTGAAGAAGTTACATCAAAGGAAGATATTAACCAAAATAATGCCGAGGTTGTTTCCAAGGAGATAATGTATTGGATAGGATATATTTATCGTTACTGGCATTACTACACAGGAGAAAGCAGTGCAAAGATATATAAACAAGCACCATTTAAAACAATGAAGCGAAACTATATGATGTTCCATACAATGGACCCTGTCTTG
>JBJEOZ010000172.1:0-5124 GCA_051880975.1 Ruminococcus sp. | reverse complement strand
GATCTCTTTCCGCCGTTTATATCCATTGAGAAAACCATACTTCCAATAGTTGACTCCTCTTCATAACAACTTACATTTATCAATATTTTATCCTTGCAAATAACGATATTCTCTACCCAAAAGCCCACACCGTATTCAAAAGGAGCATCGGAATACTGCTTTTTCAGAATCTTTGTAACTCTCTCTTTAATTTCTTTTTCTTCAAAGAGCTTTACCGTCTTTTGTCCTGTTGTTTTTTTGTAAAAGATTTCTTGAAGTGTTTTATCATCTCGTTTTGAATATACAACAGTTGCACCGTTGTTTACGCCATATATGTTATATTCTTTATGTTTATTTTTGTTGTTGTCAATAACAGCTTTGTTTCCCTTTAAGTCCATTTTGATAAGTTTCTTGTTATTATCAGTGTAATACAAATTTGTTCTGCCGAAAAAGTTATTGTATCCTCTGTAACCACCAAGTTCCATAGCCATATTTTCCGTTGTAATCTCCTTGGTATCTATGTTGTACAGATAATACTTGTGGTTACTATGACCAAATTGGGAACCATCTTGATAGGATATAAACACCTTGTTGCCGAACATAAAGGTATGGTAGGACTTTGATGCAGTTTTGAATAGATTAGTTTTCTTTCCGTCAGGACTGATTTTGTAGATGTAGCCCTTATCCTTGTGGGCAATTACATCCTCACCGTAACCGCCCAGGAATGTTTCCACTCCTGTTGCAAGTTTCTTTCTGTTCTTGCCGTCAAGCTGCACTGAATACAGTTCCTTTGTGTCCATATTGTAGTAAATTACATTTTTGCCACGCATATAGAATTGAAGTTTTGGCGGTAGTAAGGTTTTTGATTTTACAAGGCAAATAGTTTTGCCCTGTGCAGTCCTTGCCTTAAGGTCTTTTTGATACATATACACCATACCGTAAGGGTTTGAGTATATTCCTTTTTGAGGTGTATAGGTTGTTTGTAACGGACTTGTTTGTGTATTTGTTTCTGCGTTTGCTGTGGGTATTAAAGTGAAAACCGAAATCAGCATTACAATAGTTAAGATTAAAGATAACAGTTTTTTCATAAAATTTACCTCCTTAATGATGTTTTTGTTTTCCTAAAGATAACGATCCATTGGTATATCCTCCCAAAGTATTGAAATTTTGTCCTTTCACTATATACAACAAAGGAAAAGGAAAAAATGGGACAGATTTTTGAAAAAATTTTTTATTTTTTTATAAATTTTTTCAAGAATTATATGAACGCTAAAATTATTAGCTTAACAAAGGCTCCATCGGATGAGGGAGCTGTCGCCAAAGGCGACTGAGGGAGTGAAAAAGTAGTCAATATATCTTGGCTTGTCTTTAGATTTATAAGTTTGAGTCAGAACATAAAATCAAACTATCCTCTAAAGACAAAAAGAGCAAAAGAGAACACTTTTTCCCTCCTTCCGTCACGGCTAAAGCCGTGCCACCTCCCCCCTCTGGTGGAGGCTATCTGTAACTCAAAGTGCCTACTTCTTCACTATTCACTATTACCTCATAACTACCTAAGTGTCCAAACAATTTTCCATTTTCAATTTTCCATTTTCAATTATAATACTAAAACCTCTCGATATTAAATCCCGAGAGGTTTTAGTTCTTTTATAGAATTATTTATTCACTTTCACAAGTCTTGTCACACAAGCTGGGCAATCTTTTTTTGTATTCCTGTGATGTCCTTGATGTTCACTTTGCCGTCGCCGTTAAAGTCGGAGGCTTTTGTTTGAAGTGTGTTAAGCTTTAGGATATGAACATTTGCCTTTTGAATTGCAACTGCATCCTGTACTGTCAAAACTCCGTCAAGGTTACAGTCACCGGCAAGAGGAGTTTTTGTGGATTTACCCTCAAGTTTAATGTTGTTAATTGCTACCTCGCCTCCTGTTGGGTCGTCTGCGGTTGTACCGCCTGACACAGTTGTGTTGGACATTGCTCCAATTCTTAAGGTGAGATTACCGGCTCCGTTACACTCATCGGGAAGCTTAACATTGTTAAGGTAAGCTGTCATCAGCTTTCTGTTGTCAAGGGAGATTGTGAAATCTGTGTTGTCAATCATTTTGAAGTTTGTACCGTCAATGCTGTACCAAAGTCCCCAAGATGCCGGCGCCTTTTTACTTCCCGCCATTTCAACGGTGAAAGAAAGGTCGCTGTAACAGCTTGCGTCAAGGGAAACATCTATGTAAGGTGTAGTTCCCCATGGGTTTTTACTGCCCGCTGTCATAAGGGGTACCATCTGATTACCATCTGCACCGTACTCGGCAACTGACCATTCAAGGGATCTGTCGTTTACTCCGTCAACAGATGCCTTTAGTGTAGCCTCGCCAAAGGTTGCCTTGTAGCCTGTTTTATCACCGTATTCTGTCAGCTTGTCCTCTGCCACCTTGCCTGTGCTGTCAAAGTAGAACTCCACAAGTGTGTTTTCGCCGATTTCGTGTTCCTGTGGCGGATTGGTAACAACAGGAGGTGTGGTTGGGTCTGTTCCCGGCGGTGTCGGTGTAATGTAGGAGTCGATAAACAAATTGGAAAGCCAAGCACTTCTGCTTGTTGCCCAGTCTATCATATAGTCATAAACACCCTTAAAGGTGGTGTCGTCATACTTTGTCGCAGTACTGCTCTGTGAATATGTCTTTGCGGTATAGTCAAAACTGCACTTGTTAAGGGAAGAGTGACTTGCAAGCCAGCCCGGCACAGAGTACAACAGCCAACCTGACTCATAGTTCATATCCGCAGAATTTTTAACAAGGTTGTAGTAGGTATCTGCCGAGTACAGTTCACCACTTGTTATGTTTGAACCTTTAAGAATAAATTCAATAGCAGGAACAAAGCTTTCGTACCAAACCTCACCTATTCTCTTGTTAAGCTCTGTGTTTCTGTACATAAGGGATGCAACATTTGTTGTTGACTTTCTGCCACCCTTATAGGTTACAAAAAGTCCTGTTGGCTCTTCGTAGTCAGTAACACCCATACTGTTAAGGTCACGAGTGACGCCAACTGCATTACCAAGGGAATTGTCGTAGTCCCAAGTTGGGGATGCGTAGAATTTATATTTTCCGTTTTCGTCAGGCTTATAGACAAAGTAGAATGAACCGGCACCTGCGTCCCAGTTTTTGCCAAGCTCGTTAATGAGGAAAATCTTTGCACAAGAGTCTATGTCCACAAGCTGTGAAAGATTTGAGGAATTATTCTTTAGTGCGTTATACATCTCTGTGAATTTTTCCGAGATGTATGCTTTAACCTCGTTGTAGTACTTGTCAGCAGATGTAAGCTCCGGTGCAATTACAATAAGGTTGTTGTTACTTGCCTTAAAGTAAAAGTCATCGTAATCAATTCCACTGTCAATCTTAAATGCAAAGGCAAAGTCACTTGCCAAAGTTCCGTCACTGTTAAGGTATTCTTCCCCGGTGATGTCGTTAATCAGGTATCCGCTTCCCACCTCAACCTTCTCGCACATTTGATATGAACCCATATAGTCGCCGTTGATGTAGAAGTCAGAATATCTGCTGTCGGAGCTGTATGGAAGTCCAACCTGGTCGCCAAGGTCGTAAAGCAGACGGTTTCTTGTAAGGGTATCGTCCTGAAAGTTTGCACAGATGCTAAACTTCTTTGATTTTTCCATACCTGCAATACCCACAGCCGAGTCAAAGGTTATGTTAAAGGATTTTTTAGGCTTGTCCCAAGAGGTGTTTCCTCTGCCCTTAATTTTCTTGATAGATGTATTCTCAATATTGCCGTCCTTGTCTGTAACTGCACCTGTTGCCTTGGCATAGTTCGCCTTTGCCTGACACAGGTATGTGTACAAATCCATTCCCTCAAATGGCACGCTGTTGTTTACATAGACTGCACATTCGGCACTGCTACGCATAATTTTCAGCTTATACGATTCACCGTTTGCAGTAACATCATATGTAGTGTTTGGAGTGTAAGCCATAGTTACTGTGGAATTTCCGGGGATTGTCACACTGCCAACTGTAACATCTGTATTAAATGTGTTGTAAATGTCAACACTTGTTTCACTTGCAGATGATGGCAAGAAGAAGTAGTATGTTCCACTGGAAGTAAACAGACCGGAGCCGGCGTCCCTCTTGTGTTGCCAACATTGCCAAGCCTCGGTGTCCTCCTCGTTTCCGCTGACACCGTGGGCGTAAAGATTGTTAACTTTTCCGTAGCTGAGTTTTAATCCCTCATCAAAAATAGGGGCTGATGCACTGTATGTGCCTATACTTCCGTCACCCTCAAGATTATCTGCTTTAATAAGGTTTTTACCGCTTTTGTAGTCCTCATATGTGAGTAGTGGTGAGTTGTTCCACAGTTTTTCACTGCTTCCACGCCAAAATCTAAGGGCTGTTGCACCTGCGGTTTCCTCTGTGAAGGTATAGCTGAAAACATAGCTACTAATCACATCAGTAACCACAACAGGGTTGTACTTTGTCTTGTCACATTCGGCAATTACTACACTTCCGCCGTTTTCATCCTTTGTGTTTTCTGTAAAGTTAATGTACTCCACAGCATTGGAGCTTGTCCACACACTACCGCAGACAGTACAGTCAAAGTAAACCGTATCCCCGGCCTTAAAGCCCTGTTTTTCATCTGTACTGTTGTCTATAGTTTCGGCAAAGACAACATTACCCACAACAAGGGTTGTGAAAAGCAAGGTTAATGTGAGAATGATTGATAATGTTTTTTTCAGCATAATTTTTCCTCCTTATAATTTTATATAGTTATTAATTCTATATGTTCATTATACACCTATTTATTGATTAATTCTTGAATTTTTTGTAAATAATCATAAATAAATTAAAAAAATACCCCTGCCATAAGATGGACAAGACTAAGGATAGATGTTATAATTAAGCTAACAAAGGCTCCCTTGTGTAAGCAATGTTGACAACTTAAGGAAAGTATAAGAGGAGTAGGCATTTTGGGGTTACAGATAGCCTCCACCAGACGGGGGAGGTGGCACGGCTTTAGCCGTGACGGAAGGAGGGAAAAAGTGTTCTCTTTATCTCTTTTTGTCTTTAGAAGAAGGGGCAGTTATATGTTCTGACTCTAACCTTGTTATCTAAAGACAAAGAAAGATATATTGACTACTTTTTCACTCCCCCA
>JBJEOZ010000171.1:0-5132 GCA_051880975.1 Ruminococcus sp. | reverse complement strand
GCAAATATGATGTACGGCTCAAAGACAATTAATCCTAACGGTATTGAGCTTGTATCATTCAAACCGGGTGTAACACAGGGTAGTATTATCTACAACACCGATAGGTACGGTGAGATTTACTGCAACGGCGCAAGTGTTAGCGACCCATATGATTTCACAAAGAAGACTGCTCTTCTCACAGCTACATTCCTTGTTAAGGAAGCAGGCGGACAGTACTTTGCTGAAGGCAAAATGGTTACACTCACAGGTGTTGACGGTACTGACTATGCATTTGACGGTCAGATTAACACACCATTCACAAGTGGTAATGATACTACTGTTGACCAGGCAACAACAACTACAAGCACCACAAAACCAACAACAACTACAACAACTACAACAACTACAACTACAACAACTACAACAAAACCAACTACAACTACAACAACTGCTCCTGCAAAGGAATATCAGGTTATTAATAACCTCATTAAGGTTGTTTCAAGCTCAACTGCAACAACAGTTAAGGAAGGTTCTGTATTTACAACAATTCTTGTTCCTGAAAAGGGCTACAAGATTTCAACAGTAGTTGCAAACAACGGTACACAGACAATTACACCTGTAAATAATGCTGACGGCTCTGTAACAATCAGCGCAGTAGTAGCAGGTGACATTGTAATCACAGCAATTGCAGTAGAAATTCCAACAACAACTACAACAACTACAACTACTACAACCACAACTACAACTACAACAACAACTACTGCAACATCAACTACTTCAGCTACAACAACTACATCAACAACACAGCCATCCTCAACAAAGGAAACTGTTCCAATTACTAAACCTGATGATGTAATCGAGATTTCCAAGATTTCTCTTGACAAGGCTGCTATCACAGTAAACGAAGGTCAGAAGATTAACATCGTTGCAAGCATCTGGCCGGGCTACACAACTGAAAAGACAGTTACATGGTCTGTAAACAACTCTCGTGTAGGTGTTTGCTCACAGACAAAGAACACAGTAACAGGTCTTTACGACAGTGAAGGCAAGCTCTATTGCACAGAAACTGCAACATTCACAGCTAAGAACAGCGGACAGACAGTTATTAAGGCTGTTTCCAACACAGGCTTAGTTGCTAAGTGTGTAGTTAATGTTAAGCCTGTTGCAAAGACACTTACAGTAAGCAAGTCAAGCGTAACCCTGAATGTTGGCAAGAGTACAACAGTTAAGGCTGTTGTTGGACCTGCAAGCATTTCAAGTGCATACAAGAAGGTTGCTTGGACAACATCTAACAAGAAGGTTGCAACAGTAACCTCAGCAGGTAAGATTGTTGCTCGTGGCAAGGGCGTATGTACAGTTTATGCTACAAGTAAGGACAACACATCACTTAAGAAGACAATTAAGGTAACAGTTAAACAGCCTGTAACAAGCGTTAAGTTTAACAAGTCCTCAATTAAGCTTGCTAAGAAGGGCGCAAGTCAAACTGTTAAGGTAACTGCATACCCTGCAAATGCAAACAACAAGACATTGGCAATCAAGTCTGAAAATAAAAAGATTGCAAAGGTATCTAAGTCAACAGTTAATTCCGGCGCTACAATCAAGGTAACCGCTGTTAAGAAGGGCTCAACATACGTAAGAGCTACTGCTCAGGACGGTTCTAAGAAGTACGCAAGAATTAAGGTTACAGTTAAGAAGTAATTTCACATCTTTATACTACGACCCTCGGTTAATTCCGGGGGTTGTTTTATTCTAAAAAAGGCTCACAACACCCTGTCATTCATAGGACACCCACCTTTGTCATTCCGAGGAAACGAAGTGACCGAGGAATCTGAAAGGAAAGCAGTAGTGCCTAAATCGACACTAACAGGTTATATGAAATTATGGACTTAACAAAGGCTCCATCGGACGAGGGAGCTGTCGCCAACGGCGACTGAGGGAGCGAAAAAGTAGTCAATACATCTCGGTATGTCTTTAGATTTCAAAGTATGAGTCAGAACAATAAACCCCACTATCCTCTAAAGACAAAAAGAGCAAAAAAGAAAACAAAAAAATAATTTACAAATCACAAAAAAAGGTCTATAATATTCTTATAATTATAAACTTTGGAGAATGATTATGGGACTTGAAATTTGCTCCCCTTGCGATACAAATAAACAGGAAAATTTGGGCGAAATTCTAAATCAACAGGGTATTAAACAATTCGATTTTGACGATATACAAAGCTACAATGTTGCTATTGACCTTTTTAGAAAAGGAGCTGAAAAAGGCTGGGAAAAAAGCAGGTCAAACCTAAGTGTTGTACTAAATTTATTGGGAGTAAGGTATTACAACGGTGACAATGTGGAGTTCAGCCTTGAAAAGGCAGAGGAATGCTTTAAGGAAAGCGCAGAACTTGGCAATGATTCAGCCAAGAAAAACCTTGCAACACTCTATATTCAGTATGGAGAAATGTACAGCAACGGAAAAAGGTTAAAGGTAAATCAGGAACTGGCAGAGAAATACTTTAAAAAAGCAGTAGAATACGATGCCGAAAAGAGCAAAACTAAGCTTGTTAAATTCTACATCAATTCCTACTTTAACTTTAGGCGGGGTGTTGCCGGTTACAAAAAAGACCCTATTTTGTCTGACCAATGCCTTAAAAAGGCAAAGGCTCTTGACAGCAATATGGTTAAAGAAATCGGCATAGACTACTACAACAGGGCAGAAAAACTATTATCCCAAGGCGTAACACGGGAAAATTACCACAAAATCAACGGATATCTTAAAAGGGCTTCTCACTTAACCGAAATAGAACTTACTGACACCCTTATCGGCTTTTACAAAACTGTTGCAGAGTATTCAAAAAAGGGCAAAAATGGTTTCAGCAAAGACAAAGACAGGAGCAACCGCTACTACGGAAAAGCAGCCGCCCTAGGCGACCCTGAGGCAAAGAGAAAATACAAGGACTAAAAAAGACAACCAAAGCTAACCTTATAAAAAGAGTAGCAAAGGTTGTCCTTTTCTTTTGTAGTGTAGTAAATAATAAAACAAATACAAATAACACTCTACATTGTCTTGCAGATATTCCAATTCTGTGGTACTATATAGTATAAAATATCAGCTGAATTGTTGGAAAGGATGAATTTAAAATGTGCGGTATATGCGGTTTTACAGGTCAAATTGTTGACAGAGATGATACTATCAAAAAAATGACAGAGGTCATCACTCACCGTGGTCCCGACTCTGACGGACTTTTTCAGGACGATTATATATCAATGGGCTTTCGCAGGCTTTCAATCATTGACCTTGACGGAGGTACACAGCCGATATACAACGAGGACAAGTCACTTGTAATCACCTTTAACGGAGAAATCTACAACTACCAAATTCTCCGTGAGGAGCTGAAAAAGGCAGGTCACAAGTTCTACACAGATACCGACTCCGAGGTGCTTATCCACGGCTTTGAACAGTGGGGCGAGGATATGCTCCCAAAGCTCAGGGGTATGTTCGGCTTTGCAATTTACAACAAAAACGACGGTTCTCTGTTTATCGCAAGGGATTTCTTCGGCATCAAGCCAATGCACTACACAATGATTGACGGCAACTTGGTTTACGGCTCCGAAATCAAGTCGATTTTACAGCATCCCGATTTTAAAAAGGAGTTTAACGAAAAAGCGCTTGACTCCTACCTTTCTTTCCAGTATGTAGTTCCCCCTGAAACCTTCTTCAAAAATGTGTATTGCCTGCTACCGGGACACTTTATGTGGTACAAAGAGGGCAAAATCACAACCAAAAGGTACTTTGAGCCAACCTTTGAGCCTGATAATTCACTGACAGAGGAACAGGCTGTGGACAAGATTGCAGACGTTTTCGAGGACTCTATTAAGGCTCACAAAATCGCAGATGTTGAGGTAGGATGCTTCCTTTCCAGCGGAGTTGACTCCTCTTATGTTTCCACATATTTTGCAGACCAAAAGACCTTTACAGTAGGCTTTGACTTCGGAGAAAAGTACAACGAAATCTCCTGGGCACAGGAGCTTTCCAAGGAAATCGGAGTTGAGCATCACACAAAGCTTATAGGCAGTGAGGAATTCTGGGGTACTGTGCCAAAGGTTCAGTACTATATGGATCAGCCACTTGCAGACCCAAGCTGTATTGCCCTTTACTTTGTTTCAAATTTGGCAAGTCAGTATGTAAAGGTTGTGCTTTCCGGCGAGGGTGCAGACGAGCTTTTCGGCGGTTACACCTGCTACAATGTTCCCCGTTCGCTAAAGCCGTACAGCATAGTTCCTTTCCCGCTTCGCCGAGCAATAGGCAAATTGGCAGAAAAATTCCCAAAAATCAAGGGCAGAGCATACCTTATGCGTGGTGGAAAGCGTCTTGAAGAACGCTTTATCGGCAATGCCTTTATGTACGACAAAAAGCAAAAACAGGCACTCCTTAAAAAGCCTGAAATCGCCACAGACCCTCAAAACCTGTGTAAGCCTTATTACGACAGGGTAAAGGACTATGACGACATCACAAAAATGCAGTATCTTGACATCAACCTGTGGATGACAGGTGACATCCTCTTGAAAGCGGACAGAATGTCAATGGCAAACTCCCTTGAACTGCGAGTTCCTTTCCTTGACAAAGAGGTGTTCAATGTTGCAAGGACAATCCCAACAAAGCTCCGTGTAAACGGTGAAAATACAAAGTACGCAATGCGTAAGGCGGCTCGCAGAAGAATGCCTGAAAAAACCGCCCAAAAGCGTAAGTTAGGTTTCCCTGTTCCCACAAGGGTATGGCTTAGGGATGAAAAATACTACAATGTAGTAAAAACAGCCTTTAAGTCAGAAACAGCAGAAAAATTCTTCAACACCGACATTCTTGTACAGTGGCTTGACGGACACTATAACGGAAAAGAGGACAACTCCCGTAAGGTGTGGACAGTATATGTGTTCATAGTATGGTACAACATATACTTTGGCGACGACAAAAAAATCAACACACCGGACTTGGGATGAAAAATTGAAAATTGAAAATGTTATCGCCACTTTGTAATTCCGAGGAGCAACCGAGGAATCTGAAAGAAAAGCAGTAGTGCCTAAATCGATACTATCAGGTTATATGAAATTAAGGACTAAACAAAGGCTCCATCGGATGAGGGAGCTGTCACGCCTTGCGTGACTGAG
>JBJEOZ010000170.1:0-5207 GCA_051880975.1 Ruminococcus sp. | reverse complement strand
AAAAGCAAGCAGCGGAGGATTTGAAAATAAGTCAAGCGTTACTATCCCACTATGAAAAGGGTATCAGGGAATGTAGTCTTGATTTTGTAATTAAAGCCGCCGACTATTATGGTGTAAGCTGTGACTATATCCTTGGAGTATCTGCCCAAAGAAATCCCGGTGAAATGGAAGAACCGGCCGAAAAACAGGAAAACAAGGTAATGCTTGAAAATCTGAACAGAAGGGTAATTGTAAACACTGTTGACTTCATTTTCAGAATACTTATGGAAATTAACGATAGGGAAATCACCAAGGCATCTTCCGAAATGATGATGTCAAATCTTTACTCGTTAATCAGAATACTCTACAAAAACAATAGTGATAACGATGAAGATTTCTTCCAAAAAGCACCCTATAGCTATGCAAGTCGCAATAACTCTCTTTTTGAGGATAGGAAGGCAAAGCTGATAGAAAGCATCATAGAATATTCTAAAAGCCGAAGCAAAGAAAAGGTTGACCTTTCCTACAAAATCATCAGCGAAAAGTACAGTGATTTGGCTCCTTCTGTGCTGAATTTGATACACAACACAGAAAAGCTGATGAAATAAACTTAATGTATATTTTAGGTGTATTTTAATGTAAATTTAACACAAATAGAAATAAGGCTGTCACAATATTATTTTGCGACAGCCCCTTTTATTTTTAGTCCATAGATGCTTCTTCTGAAGTAGGTTCTACACCCATAGAAACACGAATTGTGACTGTTTTTCCATACTCTATTTGGTCGCCAGCTTTAAGGTCCTTATATTCAATAACCGTTTTGTCAGGTAGCTTTGAGTTGTATTCTGCCTCCTGCATAACAAGTACACCGGCGTCAGCAAGCAAACTTGCAGCTGTTTTGATTTCCTTGCCTGCAATGTCAGGGAGAGTTCTCATTTTTTTGCCCTTACTTAAGGTAACTGAAATATTAACAGGCTCACCCTTTGAGGTGATAGGAGTTCCGGGAGCAGGAGTTTGCTCACAAATATAGCCCTCTTCTACCTTATCGTTAAATGTTTCCTCGTAATTAACATTGAGTATGTATTTGTCGGAATTTTCTAAGTCCTTTTCAACAGAAGAAAACTTTTTGCCAACGAAGTTATCCACAGTTTCGCCCTTCCAAGGTGCTGATGTTGTGGTTTCCTCTATTCCGCCCTTGTCTATATCGGCAAGTCCGAAGCAATCTGTTGCTACAAGGAGAATACCTATGGCAACAAAAATAATCATAGAAACAAATGCTGCAATAAGGGTTGTCTTTTTTGACTTGGAAATCTTCTTTTCTTCCTCTTTTGCACTAAGCTCGGCAAGACTTGCAGTTTTGCTTATTTCCTCCTGAATAGCCTGTGCAGTAGGTGCAACAGAAAGCTGACTTCTGAATTCGTCAAAATCAGAAATTCTGTCTTTTCTTTCAACCTGAAGTCCGTTTGCAAGGGCTGTTACAACATGGGGAGGCAATCTTTTGACTGTATTTGTGCTCATTAGCAGACTGCTGTCCTTTAGCCTGTCCTTTGCATTTGCAGGAACATGACCTGTGAGAGTATAAAACAGAGTTGCTGTTATACCGTAAATTTCGGTGAGCACATCAAGTGTAAAGTTGTTTTCATACTGTTCCGGTGCGGCACATCCGCTGTAAAGCTGACTTTTAAGAGGGGTTCCTCTTTTACGCTCCATTTCTGTGCAAAAGCCTGTCAGCTTTAGCTTGCCGTCGTGTGTAACATAGAGGTTAGACGGAGAAACAGCGTAGTGACCAATGCCCCTTTTGTGCAGAGATTCCAAAGCTGAAATAAGTGGCATAAACAGAGGTCTTGCAACCTCCCATTCAAGCTGACCGTTGCTTCTCTTTAGGTATTCGTCAAAATGGATAAGGTCAAGGTTTTCTTCAATAACATACGCTGTATTGTTCTCTTCAAAGATGTCAAGAATATTAATCATAACTGACATCTCGTTAAGCTCTCTAACAATTTGGTAGTAAGAGATAAACTTAGCCTTTAAATTTTTATAAACTGTTTCGTCGTTGTAGCTTACGGAAAGCTCCCTTTCCCCTTTTCCACGGCTAAACATACCGATTGGGAGAAATTCCTTGATTATTACAGTAGTTTTATTCTCTTTATCATAGCCAAGGTATCTGGTGCTTTCTCCGTTGGTATCGATACCTCTGCCCACTATGTAACGATTTTTCAGAACGGTATTAAAGCCTAAAAATGGCTCAGGCTGGGTTTCAGAATTGTTAAATCCACAATAAGGACAGATTTTTTCATCTCCAATTACCTGCATACAACCCATACACAAAGACATACAGTTCACTCCTTATATAAGTTAATAATATATGTTGTATATGTTGCGAACAATAAAAAAACACATAGTACCACATTATTTTCTTATAAATTATATCATAGTAATATGTCATATTCAAGAACATTTAAAGTTAAGATGATTACATTTTTGTTATCTACTGTGAAAAGAATAAGTTTTTCTGACGGATACAATACCCGATTTTTATGACGCTCACCCTTTGACAAGGTAAAAGTTAATTGAAAAGTATAAAAAATTTATATAATTCACATTAAATAGGTTAATCAAGTCTTGTTATACAAACCTCTGTATTGTATAATATCCATATCATATAAGTTATATAACTCAAGTGATTATAAAGAGGTATCATATTGAACATTCTACATTTATCGGACATACATTTCGGCAGAAATTACCCCAGCTATAAAATCAACGACAATTTTGCAAAGCACGATTTAATTCTTGAAGAGTTAATTGAGTTTATTGAACACCTTGATAATTCTCTGAAACCGAAACATATCGTCTTTACAGGGGACATAGTATGGAAAGGAAAGACAGAAGAATACAGCGAAGCGTTAACTTGGTTCAAAAAGCTTCTTTCTGCTTGTAATCTTACAGGAAAGGATATTTCCTTTTGTGTAGGTAATCATGACATAGATTTAACCTATAACTGTCTTGATGATGAGTACACCGACGATATGGTGAAAGAAATCGATGAACTTTATATGTACGAAAATATCCATAAAATTGAACCTTCCCTCAATGCCTATAACAAATTCTGTTTTGATTTAGGAGTTGAGCCATACACCTATCCACTTGGCGGAAAGAGAATGTACAGCTATAGCGTAGGTTTTAAGGATGTCAATTTTTCTACGGGGAAAACCATAAGGATTGTTTCACTAAATACATCTGTTCTTATGTCCCAAAAGAATATTTCTGTGGACAAAATGTGGCTTGGGCAAGAACAGCTTAAGACTCTTATGGAGTATGGTATTCTTCCAGCAAAAAATGATGTATGGTACACCATTGCGCTGTTTCACCATTCAGACAGATTTTTGCATCCTAACGAAATCAGCACATATGACAACAGATTTGCAACCTTTCCATTGCTGTTAAACTGTGCAGACCTTCTTCTCTGCGGTCACACCGAAAGCGCAGAAAAACCAAGACTTACTAAACAACCCGGAGGAGGCACAATTCTGTTTGGAGGTGCAACCTATTACAGCGACGACCATACCAATGCATTTTCTATGTTATATATTTCCGATAGAAAAAAGACAATGGTCTTTATTCCCTATATATACGAAAACGGATGGCAGGATTATGACTTTGAAAAATCACGATGGAAGCTTAAGAAGCAAAGAAATTTGCCTGAGATTGGTAAATTCTACCAGGACATAAGGATTGTTTTAAGTATTGATGAGAATGAATTTGTAATACACACAAAATATCTGGAAGTTACAAAGGAAAAAGGCCTGATAAGGCTGGATAACCATAAGGATATACTGAACACATACAGAATAGATATTTCCGTTTCAAAGGAAAATTTTGATGTGAAAATTCGAATTTCAAAGAGAGGCGCTCAGTCAGTTTACGGAAATATTGAATTTAATAAGCTCTTGCAATTCAATAATAAAGCCGGTAATAAAAAGAGCATACGCTTTGTTAATTCAAATCAAGAAGATATTTTTGTGTGGGATAATTTTTCTGTTGAAGAAATCCATTCTTTCCATGAAGAAACACTAAAAAAGATGTACAAAATCGAAGAGTACTACAAAGTTAAACTGACGCTGACAGATAACATATCAAACAGTGACTATGACAAAATCAAATTGCTCCTTGATATAGCCGAAAACGGTTATTCGGATAAAATAGTATTTATTAATAATGATTCATATGTTGCAGATAAAGAGATGCTTGAAAAACTTTACTGCTTGGGAAAAAGCAATAATCAATTTTGTATTGTATCAAGGCAACCCTTTAGTGTTGAATTATTCGGTGTTAATATAGATATTTTTGATGCCAGACTTTACGGTGGTATTTACTATATTGATGTATCAGATATAAAACACAAGTATACCACATTTGCAGAAGGCGATATGAGAAAATATAAACTGCAAAATACAGAAAAACAGATTTTCTTCATTTCAAAAGGCGACAAGGATAATATTTTTGAATTTTTTTCAGACTGTAATATTCTTGAAATCAAAGAAGATATTAAGGTAGAGATAAAAACCAAATGAAAAAAATAATAGCAAAAGATAAAAATGTAATAATAGGCAAAATGCTTAGGAATGCCGCCTTGGGTATAATCCTTATGGAAATTTCCGGAGCTGTCACATACATAATTGACGGCATAATTACAAGCCGTTTTCTTGGTGATTCTGCATTGGCGGCAACCGGTATTGCAAGTGTATCCTACACAATTCTTGCAATTATCAGCGGTATAATATCTGCAGGCGGTCAAAAAATATGTTGCAGTGAAATCGGAAGCGGAAAAAAACAGCAGGCAAACAACACTTTTTCAATGGTTATTTTTATTACTGCTGTCATATCCATAATTGTATCCGTTTTAGGAATAATTTTTTCCGGTTCACTTGCCGGTCTGATGGGGGCAAAGGCAAGCTATACATCCCTCTACAACAACACCACCGACTATATCAGAGGTTTTTTCATTGGCGCACCGGGACATATTTTCGTTGCAGTTCTTATTCCTCTTGCACAACTCAACGGGTCAAACAAACTGATTACCGCTTCTATTGTAACGCTTACAATAGGTGATATTCTTGGTGACATTATTAATGTTACAGTGCTTAAGTGGGGGCTTTTCGGTATGGGGCTTGCCACATCAATAAGCTACTACTTAAGCGCAGTTGTGCTTATACTATCCTTCATAA
>JBJEOZ010000169.1:0-5289 GCA_051880975.1 Ruminococcus sp. | reverse complement strand
TGGTTATGGTGATCAATAACCAAAAAGGGATAGAGAAGAATTTTCTCTGTTCTTTTGAGAGCTTTGTGAAGCAGTATGTCACAAATGCCTGTGATAACTTCTGGGAGGTTGCCGAGGTTATATCGGAGCTGAATCACACAAGTGAAAAGGACAACTCATTTTGTGAGATATACTTTGCACCAAATAAAACCATGTATGCGAGGTTCTGTGGAAGCCTTAATGAACTGAGGATGTTTGTTGCAGGGAAGTTAAACGATGGCATGACGAATGTGTTTGAGGAAGATTTTTGTGATAAGGAATGTCTGGATGTTTTGTACAGGCTGGGTATTTCCACAGACAGAAGCATGGCTATTGCCAAATGGCCGCATTATGAAAAGCTGGAGTCAGATCTAATGCAGGGAGAGATTTACCACAATTTCAATGGCTCCGATTACCGCCTGATGGAGAAGTATTCCGGCAGGAACATGCTGTTAATGGATGTCAATTCCGGGCAGTTTGTAGTTGGTATCGGGGTGGAGTATTTTTGCAGATATCCCCAGGGAGAGGATAAGAGTTCAGATCTTTGTGAGACAGGTATTGAGTGGGGGCATGGTCTGTATCTTGGAAATACCCCTTCAACCATTAACTTTGCATTACTACGCAGGGAACATGGTGTGGAGAAGGAGATTGATACGATAGATGCCTATCGGGCTTCCCTTACCGAAAAGTTTGAAACCTATTATAGTCTTGCAAAGAATGAGGCGATTTCAGATTCAGTCAGAGAAGCAGCAACCAATGCCATGTATGAGGAGTTTGGAACTGGTAAGAGAGACACTTTCCTTAGTAAACGCAATGACGGAGATTATGACAAGGGATTCTTTGGTGCAACAACTCAGGAGAAACACAGGGGGCGATAGGATGCAGGAGTTTCAGATAGAAATAAAAGAGGAACTGGCAAGAGTGGAAACCATTCAGGCAGAAACTCTTGGAGAAGCCATTGATAAGGCAATGGAGCTTTATTATGACCAGAAGATTATTCTGGATGCGGAGGATATGAAGGGCGTGGACTTTCAGCCTATGCAGCCGGAGAAGAAGAGATAAGGAGGATGAACCCTATGGGAAAACAGAATAAAGAGATTATAGACAATATGGAGTTTCTGATGAAAGAGCTTCATAAGGAATGGGACAGAACGGGTGCTGTAAAGGCATCCGTTTTTATATCCCTTGAGGAAGTGGAGGATGTGAATAAGGTGATTCTGCTTCGTATTGCCAAGCAGCAGAAGGAAGTGGAAAACGGGGATATCACATTCAAGAAAAGTGTGAGACTGTCAAGGGAGTGCTATGTACTACTGAGACTTGCCCGAAAGATAAAGACAGAGGAACACAGGACTTACCGAAATGGCACCTGCTATGAGTTTGAGGTGGCTCTGGACAAGGACGAATTAAAGCTCTTTAAGGAGATGTTTGGTGAGAAGGTGAAGTAGATGGGAAAGTATCAGATTATCTATGCTGACCCGCCCTGGCAATTTAAGACTTATTCAAAGAAAGGCAGCCTGCAAAAATCAGCGGACTGCCATTATTCTTGTATGAGCATGGAAGATATTATGGCACTTCCGGTGGAAACACTGGCAGCAGAGGACTGTGTACTGTTTTTGTGGGTTACGTTTCCGCTTCTTAGGGAAGGACTGGAAACCATGAGAAGATGGGGATTTACTTATAAGACCTGTGGATTCAACTGGGTGAAGCGGAATAAAAAGGCAGACAGCTGGTTTATGGGACTTGGTTACTGGACCCGTTCCAATTCTGAGCTTTGCCTGATTGGTACAAAAGGACATCCAAAAAGGATTTCCAAATCTGTTTTACAGATATGCGATGCAAGAATTATGGAACACAGCAGGAAACCGGAAGAAATCAGAGACAGAATCGTAGAGCTTTGCGGAGACCTGCCAAGGATTGAATTATTCGCCAGAAGCAGGGCAGACGGGTGGGACAGCCTTGGAAATGAGATTGATGGAAGAGATATTCGCGAAGCAATTTGCGAGTGTAATACAGCATAAGGAGGAAGAGATATGGGCGTGGATTATCAGGCAAGACAGATTTATGATATGCAGATAAAGGATGTTACGACTTCGCCGGAAAAGTGGAAGAGTATCTTAAAGCTTGCGGGAAATCTTTACCGTTATGAGTTTGACAACATTCTGCTTATCTATGCACAAAGACCTCATGCAACCTTGGTAGCCGACTATGATACGTGGAAGAAGGTGGACAGATATGTTATGAGGGGAAGTAAGGGCATTGCCATATTTCCTTCAAGGGCATTAAACACACACCTTAGACATGTATTTGACATTAAGGATACCGGCGGAAGAAATGTGAAGCTGACATGGGACTTGACGGGTGATACCTTAAAGGAATATGTGGATTATCTTGCTTCACAGAAGTTTGTCGAGCCTACAGAGGCTACGGACAGAGAGACACTGTTTTCAGTAATGAAGGACTTTACAAAGAAGGAAATTGGAGTCATAATGAAAGAGGATTTCGAGGAACGAATGTCCGAGTTAATACAACTATCAGGTAGTAGGATTACTGAATATGTTCAGAATGAGAGTTCTGGGCAACCAAAACGTCAGGGCTTGCCGGATATGGAGCAGTTTGTTATGCAGAGTGTTTTATATACGGTGGGTACGAGATGCGGATTTGACTTATCTGAAGAAGAACAGGATTTCAGTCAGGTCGTAAAGGTTTCCGATGAGGAAATGGTTTACCGTCTCGGTTCTCTGGTATGCGATGTCTCCTGTAGTGTTCTTAGAGGAATTAACAGTAACTTAAAGACCATGGAACAGCAGAAAAGATTATCTGCGGAAGGGAGAATTGCATATGGCAGAGATGACGTTATCGTACACAGAAGTGGACGGACTGCTTTATCCGAACATTCAGATGCCGAGGGAGCAGTCAGTGGAATTACAGAAGCTGGGCAAATACGGAAGGATGGCGATGAAGTACTTGGAGGAGATGGAACCTCAGAGGTACAAAACGTTATTCCGTTTCGGGAAGCTGGCAGAGAAGATGCAGGAAGTGGAAGAGGAAGCGAACAGCCTGTTAGAGATGCTGATGGAACAGTACTTAGCGAAGCACAAACCACAGAATCCGTCCTCAACGATGGAAATGTGGAAGCTGAGAGAGCAGGCCAAGATGCAGGCGGAGGAAGTAGTCTTAAGTCAGATCGTAATGAAGTTTCATTAGAAGATGAAGAACTGAACAGAGAGTTAAATGAGCTTGACTCATTTGGGAAAACGGAAGCCGGTGAATATCATCAGGCTTCTTTTTTTGACCCTGAATATGGACTTGCTGCAACAACGAAGCAGACTTCAGATTATGCAGAAAAAGCTATGGAGAAACTTGCTAAGGATCAGTCGGAAGCAAAAGCAGGGAAGTATAACTATCTGTATCCGAAGAAAGAGCCGGATGTACCACATGAATTTATTAAGCAGGTGGTATTAAGAGGTACAGGCTTTGCCGGTGGCAGGTCAAGGGTATGTGAGATATTCCATACGGAGGTAGACGCAGGCACAAGAGCCAAGCGGATTAAGCAGGAATATGGTCAGGGTGGAGCCGGCTGGCCTCTTGAGGGTTATGGGCTTCACGGATATGACACTTTCCACGGGCAGGGGATTCGGTTTCAGTGGCGTGACGAGGAAGGTGAGAAGGAAGGATATGTTTCGTGGAAAAACATCGAAAAGGAAATCGGTGTTTTGATTATGACGGGAGAGTATCAGCCGGAAACACCTAGATTTGAGGATATCGACATGGAGGGTATCCGGGAAGATGATGAGGTTATTGATGCTGAATACAGAGAACTGGATGCAGTCAGTGATGCAAACGGGATTGATGATTTTGCCATTCCGGATGAACCGGAAAGTTACAACAGTTCCTTAAGTGACATTGAAAAGCTAAACCGTGCCTATAACGAGGGCAGACCGCTTACGGAGGAAGAAGCAGCCATTGAGGACCGTCTGGCAACCATGGCGGAGTATGGTCCTGAAATGCAGATGGAAGAGGAGTATTACGAAGAACCGGAAGAGGCACCAGTGGAAGAAGCACCCAAAAAGGATGCCAGTGAGCTTCAGTATATTGAACCGATTGATTATGCAAAACGGATTGAAGAGATGGATGAGGATTTGCGGACTGCACTCGAAATTCTGGTGTCAGAATGCAGCTGCTATACTCCGTTTAAGCCTTTTCTTCAGGATATTGTTGCGAGCGAGTATCTGTTCATGCCTAACCGTCTTGATTTCTTATCGGATGTGGTGTTAAACGGTGCACAACAAAAGGATGCCTATGCCAATAACCAGTATGGACTGATTGCTTATGTCTTAAAGCCTTATGAGTTTGAAGTCAGCTACAAGAACAGAAACGGAGAACGTGTAAGGGAAACCTGTAGTTACCGGGAACTGTATGAGGTGCTTACCTATATGGTAAAGACCCCTTATTACTGTGGTGCAGACCACAGGGCACAGTATGACAGGATGATGCAGGGAGAGGCAGCAGGCAGGAAACCGATTTACCAGCTGTTTCTTGATAAGCAGGAGGAGATTCGTAAGAACCGGGAGGAAACCAGACAGAGGGCACTTGCGAATGGCTGGGAAGTGGCAGATGAAGGTAAGGAAGAGAAGAAAATCAATTTCCATTATAATCTTGTGGAAGTTCCGAAAGGCGGAGCCAAGACAAGATTTGGATGGAATGTTGATGCAATCAAGACCCTGAAACAGATTGAGCAGGAAGGAAGACTTGCTACCAGAGAGGAACAGAAGATGTTGTCGAAATATGTCGGCTGGGGTGGATTATCCCAAGCCTTTGATGAGCGTAATGCATCCTGGGAGAAGGAGTATTCCGAATTAAAGGAGCTTCTTACGGAGGAGGAATATGCTGCGGCAAGAGCTTCCGTAAACAATGCGTTTTATACTTCCCCGGAGATTGCCATGTGTATTAACAGTGCACTGGTGCAGTTTGGTTTCCGTGGAGGAAATGTATTGGAGCCTTCCATGGGCGTGGGGAACTTTTTTGGCAGTATGCCGGCACCCATGCAGCGAAGCAGTCTGTATGGTGTAGAGCTTGACAGTATTTCGGGCAGGATTGCAAAACAGCTTTACCAGAATGCCAACATCAGTATTACGGGTTTTGAAAAGACTAATTTCCCGGATAACTTCTTTGATGTTGTGGTGGGAAATGTGCCTTTCGGGGATTACAAAGTGTATGACCCGAAGTATAACAAGTACAACTTACGTATCCATGACTATTTTATTGCGAAGG
>JBJEOZ010000168.1:0-5299 GCA_051880975.1 Ruminococcus sp. | reverse complement strand
TTAATCGCTTTTTCATTATAACTCCCTTATGTTTTCTACAATACTGTTTTTCATTTCTTTCTTAACCTTTGAGAAAACATTAATTGAACATAGCGCAAATGCGAAAACTGTCATTGCAACGGTAAACCAAGGGTTGAAGATAAATTCAAAATTTCCACCGGTTTTTAATGTTCCAATCTTGACTATTCCTAAAATCAACAAGAATAAGCCATATCCTAATCCCGTACCCCAACCAAACATTGAAAGCATTTGGTAGATATATGCTTTTGAAAGCTCCTTTTGGTCAGCACCGACAGCACGAAGTGTGCCGATAACTCTCTTGTTCTCCCTAATTTGTGCAGAAATTGAGTTGTTAATAATGCTGATGCAAACTGCAAAGCCAATAATCACAATAGCAATAATACCAACAAGCATTAGCTGACGCTCGGTCTTTTGTATTTGTATGAAACTATAATCAGATGTTAATCCAGTATCATATTTTTCAGTATAATCTGACATTTCTTCTGTAATCTGCAAATCTAATTCGTCGTCAACTTCCTCGTTAACATCAAATGAAAGATTAGTGTAAGGAACATTCTTTTGGAAGTTGTTTAAGCCCTCAATAGTTGTCATAATACTGAAATCTTGTGGTGAAAGACCATTTACATAATAGCCAAGCTTATTAGGGCTGACTATTGCACCAACCTTAACCTTTTTTCTTTCAACAGATGAAACAACTTCTTCATCGTTCTTTTCGTCATAGCTATATGTTCCTATAACAAGCTCGATTTCATCACCAACATTATACGGACACTCGGCTGTTAAAACACTATCGTAATCTGACGAATACTTGCCAATACGATTATCAAAGCGATGCGTAATTGCTACACTTTTATTTGATATTTTGCATACAAGCTCTGCTTTTTGAGGAGCAACAAGAATTATCTCCTCGCCAGATGTAAGCTTGTTGTAATCAATTTTGCCATCAGTTAATACCTTTTGAAGAACATCAATTTCACTTTTTTCATAGGCAAAAATCTCTGTTCTAATTTGTTCTTTAGTAATCTGCAAATCCTTTTTATAGGAGTTATATTCCTCTGATGGTTTGCCGTTTTGCATCAAAGATTTAAATTCAGCATTTGAATTTGAAGAGCCATCATCAAAAACAGTGTAATCCATAATTTTATAGAAATCAGATAACTCATCAATTACTATTGAGCAATTCAAATCCTTTTCGCCAAAGGTCTTTTCAACATAAGACTTTGAAGCAATGTCTTGCCTATCCAATTCAGTTAAGCCAATAGTTTTTTCGTGGTTAATTCCGTCAAAGCCATCCATCTTAGCACCGTTAAGTGCATAATCGTGTGGATGAACATAAACATCATTTGATGAATAGGTTATAAACGAAACTGCAATACAAGAAAAACAAATTGTTACAGTAAGCAAAACACTAACAGCAACTGTGCTACCCTTGTAGAATTTTGTTATTCTATTTGCAAGGTGTTGAGCCGGCTTAAAGCTATGCTTTGATTTGATTTTCTTTGTGTGTGCTTTTCTATTTGTGTCAACATTGCGAATAGCCTGCATTGGTGTTACACGAGATGCGATAAATAGTGGGATAAGTGCTGCGAGCATAACAACAATAATATTTACTATTGCAGATGCAACAAGTGACCAAATACTTTTTGCCATCAGGCATTTGCCACCAATTATCGTTAGAGTAAATTTAACAATCGCATAGGAAATTGCAACGCTTATTGGTGTTGCAATAAGGCTAATGATAAATGCTTCTCTGCCAAAAATGTTGATAATTTGCCTTTTTGTTGTGCCAACTGCACGAAGAAATCCGATTTGCTTTTTGCGTTCCTTTAGATTTGTGTTGAACGAATTTATTATTGAAACACAGGATGCAAAAACAAGCACAGCAATTACAATGCCCATATAATCGCCGCCATTGAACAAGTCATCAAGTGATGCATCATTTGATGTGTGTCCTGCACCGGTCATTTGGTTTATTTCAAAAGAACCTTCAATTACACCTTTATCTAAAAAATAACCAAAGTAGGCAAAATCATTATAATATTTTTCTTGTTCCTTTTCACAAAAATAAGTGCCGTATTTATCGTTAGTTTCAATTAAAGCAAGCCTTAGCTCCTTGCCTCCAGTCTCAACCGGTGTGCCTTGAGCAACATAAATTGCCGGAGTATATGCGTCATAATTCATTAATGCCGCACTACCATTATAGTAGCGCTGTTCAATAGTGGTTTTTCTGTCATCATATATACCAACAATGGTATATTCCTTTTTGACTGTTTTACCAAAGTTCTCAACATTTTCAACATCGAGATTCAAACTAATTTTGTCGCCAATACCAGCCTCTTTATATCCAAGTCTTTTCAGCGAGGATTTTTCAATAGCAATTTCGTTTTCTACTGTTGGCTTTCTGCCCTCTAACAAAGTTAAATAATACAACTCTTCAGCCTTGTCATCCATCCAAGTAACAGCACATCCTAAGTGTTTGTCATTTTCATCGACATAAGCATAGCCTATATTATGCATATAGCCATATCCATTTAAAAAGCCTTTATCGACAGCATCCTGCCAATCAGAGTCAGTAATATTTTCAGAAAACAATGCACAAGCTTGCTTACCAAACCTTTTGCAGTTATACTCTCTATTTGTTTCTACTGCACTAAACATAAACAGAACAATACTTGACGAAAACACCATTGCAAGAATGATGCCGATAATCATTATGGTATATTGCTTACGGCGTTGCTTTAGATTACCGAGTGCAAGAGTGTTTACAGTTAATTTCTTTTTCATAGTTACACCTCTGTACTCTTTGTATCCTTAACGATTTTTCCATCTTCAATGGTTAAAATTCTGTCTGCCTGCTCGGCTACGCCTAAATCGTGGGTAACGAGAATTAGTGTTACACCAAGCTCACTTGCGGCGTATTTCAGCAAGGATAATACCTCTCTTCCGCTCTTACCGTCAAGATTACCGGTTGGCTCATCTGCAAACAGGATTGATGGTTTATTAGCAAGCGCTCTTGCGATAGCAATTCTCTGTTGCTGACCGCCGGAAAGTGCTGACGGCAAATGCTCCAATCTATCCTCAATTCCTAACATTTTGATAATCTTATCAATATACTCCTCGTCAACCTTTTTCTTATCAAGCATAATGGGAAGAAGAATATTCTCATATCCTGTCAGCTCGTTTACAAGGTTGTAGGCTTGGAACACAAATCCAAAGCGTCTGCGTCTTAAGATTGAAAGCTGATTATCGTTGTAATCGCTTAGCTTCTTATCTCCATAGGTTACATAGCCACTTGTTGGATTTTCAAGGGAGCTTAAAACATGCAGAAAGGTAGATTTGCCCGAGCCGGAGGGACCTGTGATAGCACAGAATTCGCCCTGCTCAAATGATACTGTAACATCATCAACAGCCTTAACAATGTTTTCACCGCTGATGTATTCCTTTGTTAAATTTGTGCATTCAATAATATTCATAGTGAACACTCCTTTTCTTTTGTCAGCTTAATAGTAACAAATCAACCTTGCAATAATCTTACTTTAATCTTAAGGTTTCGTAAGGTTGCATACAAAAAGCAGAGAGCCTGCCTTGCGGTACGGCTCTCCGTATTTTTAATCACCCATCATTCTGTTATAAATCATTTCTCCTGTTTCGGCATCAATGTAGTAGGAATAGGTATCCGAGGTAGTGGTTTTGTCAAAATAGCTTACCATATAGCAGGGATTTTTTGCGTCAGCATAATTGATTTGATTTGTATTTAAAAGCGTAACAGTAGGCTCATCAAATCTTTCCTTAGGGTTTTTAAATCTTGAGTCTGCAAGCAAAACAGAATATGCCGTTTCAATTGCCTGCTTTTCCGTTATTTTAGGGATATACTTTGTCATATCTGTTTCACTGATTTTTCCTGTTACCGTATCAAAATAAATTATACTATCCTCCTCTTCTAGAAGGTATAGCATATTTTGTTCTGCGCCGACAGGCATATACGGTGCATATAAAACAAGTGTGATTTTTTTATTCTCCACTGCATTGTTTTCGTCATATGTCACTCTGATTCTGTAAAGACATTCGTTTGCCTGAAAGAATAATGAATCATCAATGTACGCCCATACACTTAAATCTGGTGCGGCAACTGTAAGCAGCGTTTGGTTGATATTATTTGAATATGTATATTTGACACTGTATAACTTTTCACCTCCACTGCCGATATCGGATAAATTATCTTCAACTTTTATCTGAAAGATGCCGCCATTTTGATTTTTAACGGTTCCCGATGAAGCATAGGTGTTGTAGTCCTCATACTCGCCCCTCAAAACAAAAGACGAAAAATGATTTGGCAAATATGAGGTTTCGGTTTGCCGTGATTCAAGACGGTATATTGCTAAAACGTCTGAAATTGCCACAGGGTTTCCATTTACATAGTATATGTGAAATACTTGTTTTGAGTTTGAATATGCCTTTATCTCCAAGCTTGTGTCAATAAATAAATACTTATACTTGTTTGATATTGAATACTGAAAATCCCCAACCGTAATATATGAATATGAGCCTTTTTCATCTGTTTCATCCTTGAAGGAATAATATGAAACGGGAATTGTTTTAACGCTTTCACTTGTAAAATACTGCTCAAGCTCACTGTCATAAACCGTGATTTTATCACCATAAACTTTAATGGAAGAGTATTGCCTACCGTCGAAAACTATTCTTGAAATAGACATATTTTGTGCAATTGCGTCGCCTGCCGAATATTCGTTTTCGTCAAGCATTTCGCCCAATGTGTTTTCAATATTCTCTTTAGTAACGGTTTCCTTAGGATTGGATGCACAGGCAACTAAAAGCACAGAACATAAAATAATTGCAATTGCTGAAAAAACGGCTTTTGGCTTTTTGAAAGAAAGAACATTTTTAATTCTCTCTTTTACCGAACCTTCGCTGAATGACAATGGAGCAGGCATCGGGAAATTTTGCCCTGATGCGAAGGACAACAATGCTGTACTGTATATCTTTTTAATCCCTTCGTTTTTAACAAGCACTGCTTCGTCACAGCTCATTTCCATATCCTTTGACATCAGGAAAAAAGCAAGCCAGCATAATGGGTTATACCAATGTATAATCAAAAGAATAAACGCAATAAATTTAATTATGTTATCAAGCCTTCTAAGGTGGTATTCTTCGTGGGCAATTACATATTTTGTGTATTCTTCGCTGATATTTGACGGTATATAAATTTTCGGCTTGATTATACCTACAATAAACGGAGTTGCAATTTTATCCGTTTTGT
>JBJEOZ010000167.1:3130-5360 GCA_051880975.1 Ruminococcus sp. | reverse complement strand
GACACTTTCATCTATCTTGGCGGCAATGAGCAGTCAACGCATAAGTATGTTTCGGAGCTGCTTGGAAAAGGCACGATTGATAAGAAATCAAGCGGAGAAACGAAAGGAAGACAGGGAAGCTCTTCAAGAAATTATGATGTACTTGGCAGGGAACTGTTTACACCGGATGAAGTGAGAAAGCTGGATAACAAGAAATGCATTATCTTTATCCGTGGGTTTGACCCTATTATGGATAACAAGTATATTCCATTCGCTCATCCGATGTTCAAACAGACAGCAGATGGAGGTGGAAAGCCTTATGTACACCATATGAGCAGTAATAATGAGGTCATTGGTCCGCCTTACGAGATTTTATCCCAGAAAGCTTTGGAGCACTATAAGCAGCTGAAAGAAAAAGGCGAGAATGTCTATATTGATAAGCTGACTTATGAGGAATTCATGATGATTGGAGATAAGGAGCTTGGCTGGAGATTCCAGATGCTTGATGAACAGGAGCAAATAGACCGTTTCAATGCAGAGCAGGGGCAGGAGCTTGAGTATTCCGAAGAATCAGAAACAACGAATAAAAGAAAGGAACTTCCTAAGATCGATGGCAAAGATACGATTCTTAGAAGAATGGCTCAGTGGGAGTTTACTGACGAACAGCAGGAGGAGGCACAGAAGGCAATGATTGTCGGAGTGCCTGAAAATAAAATATTGGAATATTTCTATCCGGATGTCGAAGTCGAAGAGATGAGACAGGTTAGGGAAAATTTTGAGAAAGCATCAGCCTAAACAGGTTGGTGCTTTTTTTAAGGAGGTGGTTGTCGCAATACCGTGTCAGGGAAAGCCTGACTGAATTTCACAACCGGGGATATCCCGTTCAGATACAAACTAAGTGCCTGACCGGATATCCCGGTCAGGTAAATCAAAAAAAGGAGATTGAAAGCATGAGACAGAATGAAAGCAATTTAACAATGACAACTGATGTGGCAGTAACCACAAATACAACCAATATGGAGGAAAAAGGAATGAAGGGATTTTTTAAGAACATGAAGAAAAAGGTATTACCTGCAGTGGCAGGTTCTGTAACAGGAGCAATGCTTATGACAAGCACATGTTTTGCCGCAACGGACACATCGGCAGTAACACAGCCACTTGAGAACTTAAAGACACTTGTGATTGCAGTAATCGGTGCAGTCGGTGTAATTATTCTGGCGAAGAATGTCATGGAGTTTGCACAGGCATATCAGCAGCAGGATTCCTCAACTATGAACTCTGCTCTTAAGGGTATTGTAGCCGGAGTCATGATGGCTGGTATTTCAACAGTATTAACATTCTTAGGTTTCTAGGAAAAGCAAAGAAGCGAGGTGAGAAAGAATGGATATTTTTAATCTTGGAGATCAGATCCTTGCTCTTCTCGAAATGGTATTTGGATTTTGGAACAATCAGATATCGCTTGTATTTTCAATGTTAGGTCAATCGCCCGTGAACTTCAAAGGTGGAGGTCCATGGGCGGTTATCGCCGGCATTGAACCGATATTTGTTGCTGTTGGCTCTTCGCTTGTAGTACTGTTCTTTGTCATAGGCTTTTGTAGTGAAAGTATTGATATCAGGGAAGAGATGAGGTTTGAAGTAATCCTTCGTTTGCTGATTCGACTGGGACTTGCGGAGTGGTTTGTTGCAAACAATGTCACGATTATGAAGGCATTTTTCACATCCATAGGAAATCTGGTTAATCTGCTATCGGCAGGAAGCTATACAACACTTACGATTGACAGCACACAGGCAGATATCATCAAAGATCTTGGCTTTGGAGAGAGTCTTATCATGCTGATACTTGCAGCACTTCTTTCCATCATCATTATTATCTGTGGTTTCTTTATGATATACACGGTATATTTCAGATTCCTAAGATTACTGATTATTGTTCCTATGGGTTCCATTGCATTTTCGACAATGGGTGGTAACAGAACGGTGAACCACACAGTAGCTGCATACTGTAAATACTTCCTGTCTGTGACATTTGAGGCGGTAACAATGGCACTTGCCATTATTGTCTGCAATGCCTTTATCAATGCGGGGCTTCCGACATTTACTTCAAGTTATGCGGACTGGGCAAAAACGCTTATCTATCTTTGTGAAATGACTTTTACCATTGCACTTACGGTAGGAAGTGTAAAAGGAGCACAGAGTCTGACAAGCAAGGCATTTGGACTGTAGGAGGTTATGGCATGAACGAAGAAGTAAA
>JBJEOZ010000167.1:0-3030 GCA_051880975.1 Ruminococcus sp. | reverse complement strand
CTGACAAGCAAGGCATTTGGACTGTAGGAGGTTATGGCATGAACGAAGAAGTAAAAGTGATGAAGGATGACCGGGGAGTGGAGTATAAGTGTCTGACTTATACTTCACGCTTTACCGGAGAAACAGATGTGGCATTTGACATTCAGCAGTATATGAATAACGGAAATATGTATATCGGTCTTGGGTGTAATGAAGAAGGATATCTGGAACCATTTGCAGATTTGACAGTAAACCTTGGGGATACAACACCAAATTACTGTGCATATGTAGACACCAATAATCTTCCGGATGCAGAAACCTTTATTGCAGACAACGAACTTGGAACATTTACAGGTTTTGTTAAGAGAAGCGGTTACTGTGAATATCCGTTGTATATGTTTAATCCGGATAAACTTAGAGAACTTTGTCCGGATGGACTTGCAATGTATGAGAAGAACAAAGGAATTGTATCAGAGAATAAGCAAAAAAATGAAACGAGGTGAGAAAATTGGTAATTGAAATCAACAAAGATATTGACCGTTATCAGGAATCAGTTGCTATGGGGCTTACAGCCAAGCAGCTGATTTTTTCTATTGCTAGTGTTGTGATAGGTGGAGGTCTTGTTTATCTTCTTTATCCGTTTATTGGACTTACGGGAGCTGCATATGTAGCTATCCCGGTTGTAGCACCGATTGCACTTGGCGGGTTCTATTCCTATAACGGGATGAGTTTCTATGAAGTGATGGGAAAGAAATTTCATTATATGTTTGGAAACAGGGCACTGACCTATGTCTCAACGGAGGGCGAGCCTGCGATTAAGGCATATGAGCTGGAACAGGCAAACGCTGTGAAAGCAAAGGGAAAGGGGAAAATGTTTGGTGCTTCAGGCAAAGCAGATGTATCAGTCTCAGATGTAAATGATACGGATAAAAAGAAGAACAATCAGGCAGAGTTTGAAGCAAGTAAGAAAAGGATGATGAGGATGCTTACCATCTGCATGGTATTTATTGTGCTGCTGGTTGGTATAGCGGTTGCATATAAGCTTGGATATCTTGCACCACTCATCAGTTATGTAACTAAGAAATAATATCTGACCTGTTTGGTCGGAGTGATTTTGGCATCAGCCGGATTGCTCCGGCGGTGCCTCAGAAATAAGGAGGACAAACAAATGGGTTTATTTACAGATGGATTTAAGGAATTGAAAAAAGCAAGTGAACCACTTTACAAATCCCCTAAATCCATACAGGAAACAATTGAGATTATGGCAGTAGCGGAAAATGGTATCTTCGAGGTGGCAAGGAACCGTTACAGTAAATGTTATCTGTTTCAGGATATCAATTACACTACTACCAATGAGGATGAGCAGATAGATATCTTTGAGAGATACTGCAAGTTCCTCAATTCGCTTGACTGTAATTACAAGATTACGGTCAATAACAAGAATAAGAATATGACAGAGCTTCGGGAAAAGGTCATGTTCCCAAAGAAGGGTGACGGCTTTGACGAGTACCGTCAGGCATACAACGACATCATTGAGGAGAAGATTCTGGACGGCAGACAGGGGATTGAACAGGAGAGATACCTTACCCTTACCATTGAGCGTAAGAATTTTGAAGAGGCAAAGGCACAGTTTGCCACACTGGAAGCCACCATTCACAAGGCATTTAATGAGCTTGGAACAGAGATTGTTCCTCTTACCGGTAATCAGAGACTTAAGATTCTCCATGATTTTTACCATTTAGGAAATGAGGAAGATTTTGACTTTGATATTAAGAAGGCAAAGAAGGTGGGAGCTGACTTTAAGAATGATCTCTGCAATGGGATGATTAAGTTTTTCCCGGACAGCTTTGAGGATGAGAGCAAGTTCTGTAAGGCACTTTTTATCAAGAAGTATCCAAGCAGCTTATCAGACAGGTTTTTGAATGAAATTACTTCATTACCTGTTCACTCCATTACAAGTATTGATGTAGTACCTGTGCCAAAGGATTTGACAACCAAGACATTACAGAAGAAATACCTCGGTATTGAATCTGACATTATCAAACAGCAGAGAGTCCGTAACAAGAACAATGACTTTTCTTCTGAAATCTCTTATGCAAAGAGAACGGAGAAAAAGGAAATTGAAGCAATCATGGATGATGTCCGTGAGAATGACCAGTGCCTGTTCTATGTGGGTGTGACTATCATTCTTATGGCAGATTCCAAGAAAGAGCTTGAGAGTATCACGGAAACAGTTGAAACCATTGGAAAGAGAAACAGCTGTACCATTGATGTGCATTATCTGAAACAGAGGGAAGCACTCAATACAGCACTTCCGATTGGTGTAAGACAGGTGGAAACCATGAGAACCATGCTCACACAGTCCCTTGCGGTGCTTATGCCATTTAATGTGCAGGAGCTTAATGATGAGGGTGGTGTATATTATGGTATCAATCAGGTAAGTAAGAATATCAATATCGGAAACCGAAAGAAGCTTATCAATGGAAACGGGTTTGTTTTCGGAGTGCCGGGTTCCGGTAAATCCTTCTTCTGTAAGGCAGCTATGGGGCAGGTATTTCTTTCCACAGATGATGAAATCATTATTATAGACCCCATGAACGAATACTTTGATATTGCGACAACCTATGGCGGCACGGTCATCAATATGTCCACTTACACGGACAACTATGTGAATCCTCTTGCCATGGATGTATGGAATCTTGACCAGAACGATACAAAGGGCTGGGTAAGGGAAAAAGGTGAGTTCATGCTTGGTCTTTGTGAGCAGTGTATCGGAGACAGTCTCAATTCCCGTCAGAAGTCCATTATTGACCGATGTGTAAGAAAGATGTATATCGACATTGCAAGAAGCAGGGAGAAGTATATTCCGGTTATGAGTGACTTTTATGATATTCTTATGGCACAGCCGGAGGAAGAGGCAAAAGAGATTGCCTTATCCCTTGAGCTTTTTGTAAATGGTTCACTTAACATTTTTAATCATCAGACAAATGTGGACGTGGATAACAGATTTGTTGTATATGGTATCAGAGACCTTGGAACGGAGCTTAGTCC
>JBJEOZ010000166.1:0-5364 GCA_051880975.1 Ruminococcus sp. | reverse complement strand
CGGATTGCCTGTTTGCCTTACCATTTCCTCGATGGCTAAAACAGCGGTATCAAAGTAGTTATCTGCCTTGCTATACATTCTTCCAAGTTCGTTGCTAAAGTATTTTAGGTCAGGCAAATATACATCTATATATCCGTCAAGCTCTTTTAGAGTGTCGACAGATTCATATCCGCTTGTGTTGTAAACAACAGGTACATTTGGTTTGACATAGTCAATAATTTCCTTAATCTTGTGGGAGTAGTGGGTTGGGGTGATAAAGCTAAGGGTTTCAGCACCGCTTTCAAGCAGTTCAAGAATTTTATCCCCAACTTCCTTAGCGGTCATTTTTTTGCCAAGATTATCTTGAGAAATTTCTCTGTTTTGGCAATATATGCAGTCAAGGGTGCATCCTGTAAAGAAAACAGCCGCAGTACCGTGCTTTCCGCTAATGACAGGCTCCTCCCAATAATGAGGTGCAATCCGGCTGACATAAATTTCCTCCGGCATTTTGCAAAAGCCTTTTCCCTTTTCCTTGTCCCGCTGTGCATTACATTTTCTCGGACACAAATTGCATACCATTTCAATCACCCAAGTGTATTATACCACAGTATTAGAAATCAGTAAAATCAATCAGGTAATTTTCGATAATATCGTAAATGTGCTGTTCCTCAGGTTGTTCCCTGTTGAACTTTTCTACGATAAAATCGATTTTTTCTTTTTCGCTTGTAATGTCCTTTATTTCCAGAACCTCCTCGTAGTTATTGCATCTGATTCCGTAAGATAAGTGATCTTTTCCTTCAACGGTTATTTTTTCTGTAATCGTTGTAAAGTTTTTCAAGTTGTATTTCTCCTTATTGTGATATTCGTTCACAGACAAGAAGAGAATATCATAATATGTTTTAGTAGTCAACAAATGTAACATAATTGTATGAAAAATTACATTTTATGTATTTATAGTAAAATTGGTAAAACAAAAAGATTACAAATAAATGATTGATAGCACAACTAAAAAAAACAAAAGTGTTACAATTAAACCGTTAACAGCACAACGATTGTTTTCGTGATAAAACCGCTGTTTCTTTAGTACATATTGGGACAACAATTTACTTTTTTGATTATATGTGATATAATCCACCTAAATAAACGGGAAAAATTTGCTTAAAGGAAGGTTGGTTATGAAGAAGTTATTATCTGTTTTTATAATGCTTTTTAGTGTAGTTTTGCTTTTGTGCGGATGCGAAAATGTTTTTTCTTCCAAGGAGGTAAAGACTACCACCACAACAACTGTTACAGAAACCACAGTACAGGGTAACTCGGAGCTTGTAACTTTGGCGGAAGAAACAGTTGCAACTACCACATCAAAGACTCTCCGTTACCATTCGGATTTGCTGTCAGCAACATTTGTAATTCCAAATTCTTGGGAAAACAAATATGCTGTTGAGGAGGGTACAGACGACAAAAAAAGCGTTACCTTTTACGAAAAGGAAAATCACAGAAATGATGGCAGTGGTAGGCTTTTCACATTTGCAATGTATGAAAATAATAAAGGCTATAAGAACCTGCCCAATCACGAGGAATATGGTACAGTAATTATTGACGAAATAACCTATTACCTTGTTTCTTACACTCCAAGTGATGTTCCCTTTGACCCGAAAAATAAGAACCTGAAAAAAGCATATGAAAGTATGTTTGATAAGAATGTAATAAGAACAATTTGCAAAAGCGTTGTGTTTGATTCGGGAGCTGTGATTGACAGAAACGGATGCTCAACCTCAGCGTCAACAACAGAGCCAAGCTCAACCGGTGTAAGGGGTACATCAGTAACAGAAACAGGCAGTAACCCTACCACTGTATCAGGACTTGTGTTTCCTGATGTTTCAACAAGAAGATTGACAGCAGAGGAGATAAAAAAGAAATCCTCAGAGGAAATTCAGCAGGCGATAAATGATATTTGTGCTATTCACGGTTACAACTTCACCACACCATCCATTAAGGCACATTACCAGCAATTTAGCTGGTACAAGCCAAGCTCAAATTATTCGGAAAGCAGTTTTAACTCTGTTGAAAAATACAACTATGAGCTGTTGCAAAAGTACAGATAACAGAACAGGGAATTAGAAGAAAAAGTATTATTGTCCCCAAAGGTTAGATTGTAAAATTAACCTTTGGGGACATTTTTACTCTTAAACCCGGAAACATAATAAATATTTTAGGTGAAGAATTAAAAGAAATATAAAAATACAATTTGCTATTGACAACCTACTTACCGTTCGGTAAAATAGAGTTATATAAAAGAAAGAGGTTGATTTAATTGGCAAACGAAAGCACACGCCAGAGAATCCTTGAGGTTTCTGTTGAACTCTTTTCAAAAAAAGGATACGACGCTGTTGGTGTGCAGGAGATTGCCGACGAGTGTCAGCTTACAAAACCGGCACTTTACTACCACTTTAACAGCAAGGCAGGAATCCTTGAGGGCATTATGGAACGGTTTATTGAGCCTTTGGTAGAAAAACTGAAAATCTCGGCAAGGTATGACGGAAATTTTGAAGAAACCTTGCAAAATTTTGCCTACTGTTATGTTTCCGCAGGATGCAATAATCTGCCTCTGTACACTATGATGATGTCTATGCAGTATGCACCTCCAATGAGCGAATTTAACAATGCTTTTATGAAGCATTGCGTGAAAATAAATGAGGTTGCCATGACGATTTTCAGTAATGCAAGGGATGTATTGGGCAATATGAACGGAAGAGAAAAGCAATTTGCCGTTACATTTTTGGGTATGCTCAGCTTTCATATATATACATACCGTTTTGCCGAAAATCCAAAGATGAACAAAGGTGAGGTTAACCTCTTGATACATCAGTTTTTGCACGGTATTTATTCTTAAAACGGAATATAAGTTAAAAATTGGTTGTATATTTGTGCAATATATATAATTTTGGCAATGAAATTTAGTTGTGAGTTTTCTAAAATGTGTTGAATTAAAGATAAATTCTTGTTAAAATATACGTATAACAATTTGATCGAGATTGTTTTGTAAGGAGTGTAAATAAATATGAAATATCAATTTGATGATCCTCGTACACCTTTGGAGCTTTTCCATGACGGCGACGCCACAAGAGCGTATGAGTTTATGGGAGCCCACTGTGTAAATTGGGACAACAGGGACGGAGTTGTGTTCAGAGTATGGGCGCCAAATGCACTTACTGTTTCCGTTGTCGGCGATTTTAACGGATGGGACAAAATGGCAAACCAAATGTACAAGATAAGCGAGGCAGGAGTATGGGAGCTGTTTATTGAGGGAGTACAGCAGTACGATATTTACAAGTATTGCGTTGAAACACCTTGGTTTGAAAAACAGCTGAAATCCGACCCATATGCTTTCCATGCTCAAACTCGTCCTGACAACGCCTCAAGGGTTTACGATTTGTCCGGCTATGAGTGGGGGGACCAGGAATGGTATGAAAAGAAGAACAACCAAAGCCACCTTGAGCAACCAATGAATATTTACGAGATTCATGCCGGCTCTTGGAGAAAATATATGGACGGCGGAGTTTTCAACTACAAAAAGCTTGCCGAGGAGCTTGTTCCTTATGTTAAGGAATTGGGCTACACCCACATTGAAATGATGCCTATTACAGAGTATCCCTTTGACGGTAGCTGGGGCTATCAGGTAACAGGCTACTTTGCACCAACCTCAAGATACGGAACACCTCACGACCTTATGTCTTTTGTTGACGCCTGTCACAAAGAGGGAATAGGTGTTATCCTTGACTGGGTTCCTGCTCACTTTCCAAAGGACGGTCACGGCTTAGGTCGTTTTGACGGAACTGCCTGCTACGAATATCTTGATTCCCGTAAGGGTGAGCATAAGGAATGGGGTACATATGTATTTGACTATGCAAGATACGAGGTTATTTCCTTCCTCGTTTCATCTGCAATGTATTGGGTTGATATGTACCACATTGACGGTATCCGTGTTGACGCTGTTGCATCAATGCTTTACCTTGACTACAACCGCCGTGACGGTGAGTGGGTAGCAAACAAGTACGGTGGCAGAGAACATCTTGAGGCTGTGGAATTTTTGCAAAGGCTTAACACAGCAATGCATATGTATCACCCACAGGTTATGATGATTGCAGAGGAAAGTACATCATGGCCACAGGTTACAGGTCCTGTTGACAATGGCGGTTTGGGCTTTGACTACAAGTGGAATATGGGTTGGATGAACGATATGCTCCACTATATGTCCCTTGACCCATTGTGGAGACCTTTCCACCACGATAATCTTACATTCTCATTTATGTATTGCTTCAGCGAGAAATTTATTTTGCCAATCTCCCACGACGAGGTTGTTTATGGCAAAGGCTCACTGATTAATAAGATGCCCGGCGATTATGACCAGAAGTTTGCAGGTGTAAGACTGTTCCTTGCATATATGGCGGCACATCCCGGCAAGATGCTCACATTTATGGGTGCAGAAATCGGACAGTTTGACGAATGGAATGCCGAGGAAAGCATCCAGTGGAATCTCCTTGAGTTTGAAAAGCATTGGAAACTTAAGGAATATGTTAAGAAGCTGAACAACTTCTACAGCACAGAAAAACCAATGCACCAGATTGATACAAACTGGGACGGTTTCCAGTGGATTCACCACAACGACTATACACAGTCAATCATTGCTTTCCGCAGAATTGATAAGGACGGCAACAACATCATCTGTGTGATGAATTTCCAGCCAATGCACAGGGTTGATTACAGCATAGGTGTTCCTGACTACGGTTACTATGCAGAAGTGTTTAATTCCGATGATGAGGATTTTGGCGGTTACGGCATTACAAATGGTCAGAAAATCAAGGCTACCGATAAGCCAATGCACGGCTCAGAATGGAGTATTTCCCTTTCAATCCCACCAATGAGCGCAATGTTCTTCAAGTGTGTTGAAAAGCTTACTCCACCTAAGAAGCCGGCTAAAAAGACAACAGCCAAGAAGACTACAGCCAAGAAAACAACCACCAAAAAGACTACTGCTAAAAAGTCAACAGCAAAGAAACCGGCCGAGAAAAAGACAACAGCAAAAAAGACAACTGCAACGAAATCAGCCACAAAAACAACTGCTAAGAAAACTACAACAAAGAAAACAGCAACAAAGAAAGCAGCTGAGGCTGACACAGAGAAAGCAGAGTCAAAAGAATAAGAATAATATGCTGACGCATTTATTTTATATCTCCTCCTAAAGCAACCCCCTAACACGGGGTTGCTTTTTTTGGCACTTTTCACATATAGGTATTAGATTTTGTAAAGCTCTTGACAATATATCATTGCAATGATATATTATTATTGTATCATTGTAATGATAGTTTTATTTGAATTCATAAAAAA
>JBJEOZ010000165.1:0-5393 GCA_051880975.1 Ruminococcus sp. | reverse complement strand
CCAAAGATGCACCTACGGCAGCATCATCAATCAAATGCATCTGCCATCTACCGCTTTCAGTCTTTGTAAAAGTATATTTTCCATCTTCCGAATACAATGTATTTGACCATGAGTTTTTTGGAGCCGCCTGATCTCTGACAAGCACTTCAAATGCATCCATTGCAGCTCTGTCCGGGATACACTTTTTTTCATCTGTTGGTAATTCCATTTTCCCCAATGCTACTGCTGTTTGCACCAGCTCATAATCCGATATGTTTTCTCCATGATAAAAATAAGATTTTTGTTCTTTCAATTTTTCAAATGAAGCCGGTAGTTTTACTTCTGCCAACTGTTCTTTGGAAACCTCAGTCCAATCTTCTTTTTTCTTACTACCTGCTGTCTGCATCTGTACTCTCGGACCATTTGTAATCTTTGTACCATATTTTGCATTTACCATATGTTCCGTTATTGTCACATGTGCAAACTGAAATAAACTCCTTTGGTTTCTTGTCTTTCCGTAACCTTCTACTTTCACAGCATACGGAAATGATGACTTCGTATTCAAAACAGAGTAAGTACCTGTATAAATTGTATTTGCCGCTTGTATTCTCATAATATAACCTCCAATCCAAACGAAAAACAGCGTCTATTTTCACATTCAATCCCTTTAAAACAGACGCCATCCTTAGCTATTAAGTATATCGGCAAATATTCAATTATCTTTACCTATCGGAATGAAAACCTGTCTGAATGGGAACAAAACCATTACTGTACTACACTTCCTCATCTACCTTCTTCGATACAAGCTCCGATAAAGCATTGTTATATGTACCATTGCTCTTATAGGTTCCGCTTGTTCGTGCTGCCGCATTGGAAATACTGTTTGCTTTCATGGATACCTTGTCAGCAAACGAATTATGTCCGGTAAAAAGTGTTTTGAATGAACTAATATCTGCCTTTTTAAGTGCTTCCTCATCCAGTTCCAACTTATTACCCTTGCCTACGGTAATACCGATTTTTGAAAGCATATTCTCATTAGACTCAGTAATTCCTGTCATCCACACAGCATTGCGTAATACATCTTTTGAATTGGAATCACCTGCCTGTTCCACAACATCATTGTAATCTTCTACAAATGATTTCACAGCCTTTGTGATAGCTTCCCAATCATAATCTTCGACCTCGATTTCCTCTCCGGTCTTTTCATCCTTTTTCTTGATTTTCTTCTTTTCCCAAAGTTCATCATTATTTAAAGCATCTGCTGATTTCTTTAATGCATCCGCACCTGACTTCATAAGTGTAGATTTCTGTACAGTGTCTCCACCGGAAGATGCCTTTTCTGCATCCTGCTTTGCATAATATGCCTTTAGCAATTTTCCATAACTGCCATTTTTGATTGCCGCATAGTCAGAAAGATTAAAAGCACTGCCTGTTGACGGTGTCTGCATACCTCCAAACAGATATGAATAATCTACATTGGTGTTATATTTGCTTGCATAATCACTAAAACTATTTATCTCTGACATAGTAAGCACCTCCTATAAACGCACATCCACATGGGTATATGCAACTGTTTCCGATACAGATACCTCTACCGGCTGTGCTATATCCGTATTAACTGTTTCGGTCTTAACATCAACACCCACATTCTCGGTTTCTTCTGTGCCTGCCACAGTCTTATCCTCTTTTTCACCAGCAACAACATCGTTCTTATCTGTTTTCTTATCTTTATCATCTGCTTTTTCAGTCTGCTGATCTGCTTTCGCAGCTTCTTCCAATTCCTTATTCGCAGTAGCCAATGTATTCATCTGTGCTGATTCTGCTTGAACAGCCTTCTGCTCTACTTCTGCAAGTTCCTCTTTCTTTGCCTCTACATCATCACCACGAGCTGAATCCAACTTGATTTCAGACTCCAGCACCCCGGCTCTACCTTCCATCTTTGTAGCAACGCTGCCCTGTACCTGTGCCTGAGCCATTGCGGAATCAGCAGAAATCATAGCCTTCATACTTGCCTGTGACAGATCTGTACTTTGCCTTCCGGCTTTCGGAGCAGTTTTCTTACTGCCACCAAGCATATCATCCATTGAAGATTTCTTTGCCTGCTGTTCTTTCCTCTGTTCAATCTGATGCTGTCTTAACTGATTATTCAAATCCGTAATCTGCTGTTGTATTTCCTGTCGTTTCTTCATTTTTTCTTCAATGCTCATGTCCTTGTTGGCAGAAAGCTCCTGCAACTGTTTCTGAGCATTAGCAATCTGATTCTGAATATTCTTGCTGACAGAATCTGTTGCCTTCGTCATATTCATTCCACCCGCAGGTGTATTTGCTCCATTTAAACCGTTAATTCTCATATCCTATTACCTCCTGTTATCTACATAAGTGAAGCCATTGCAAATATATTCTCTTCTTCCGGTGTTGCTTCTCTATCTTCCACCTGTCCCATACGGTTCTGTGCCTGAGCCATTAAAGAATTTACTTTTTCCATTTCCGACTCATCGCACCATCCTTTTTCAATGCCTGCTTTTACTTCCTGCATATCGCCTTTTATTTCAGTTATGACCGCCCGTAACTGGCTTGTAGTCTTTGCCGCAGCAATCTTTCTTGCAGTCTTGCCGACATTTACACCAACACTACCACCTATGGTCTCGCTCTCTTTCTCAGCGTCCTCCGCAATTTCCGATTCCTCTGTTTCTTCTGCCTTTGCATCCTCCTCCGACCATTTCACATGAAATCCTTTGAAACGGTCACCAAAATGCTCTTTCAGCTCTGCTTCTACTTTTTTTCGCTCCTCAAGTTTCTCCTGCCGGATTTTCTCGGCATTATCTGTCATATCCTGTAATACTGTACTTTGCTTTATAGGTCTGCTGACTCCCCAGCCACCCCAATTACCATTTTCATCACAGAACCACCCTTGACTAATCATTTCTCGTCCCTGGGCAAGTTGCTGCTGCCTAAATCTCCTAGAAAAATCATTTAAAAACTTAACATCTTCTTCAAATTGTTTTCTTGTAGCCTCATCCGTTCCTAGCTTTCCTAAGAACTTAGGATTCACAACAAAATTAATATCTGATGAATTACCGTAGGTCTGTCCATAACTTACAGTCCCGACAAAAAACTTTGTTCCACTAATTTGCTTTTCCAACCCTTGAATATACTCAAGTCCTGCCGATACAGAATCCGGTATTGTCTTTTCGTAACTTACTCCTTCCTTCTGCACCGCAGTCTGGGAAACAGCATTTTTAGTGTCCTCTGTTTTTGAATCAAGCTTGTAATCATTTTGTACCGGGTACAGGTAATTACTTCCGATTCCCTTTACTGCCATCCGCATCATCCTCCTTGAAATATTGATTAGAAATCCGTTTCTCTATACACAGATACTTCTGCTATTTCCTATTTCGGAATATAAAACTTCATACTAAATAGACTTGTTGTGAAACGACCTTTTTATGTTGTGAACCAAAAACAAAAGACACAATCTATACCCATTTGTACAGAATTGTGTCCCTTATTTCTTATTCAACCATTAACATAACCGTCAATGTAAAGCTATTTTCATCCTGGCTTATATCTATGTCCCCATAATATTTTTGAGCCACTTTACGGATATTGGCAAGTCCGAATCCATGACTGCCCTTATCTTTCTTTGTGGTTTCCGGCACCCCGGTTTCATCGTCTATCTCTACGCTTTTACAAACACAGTTAGTTAATTCCAACATATACGCATTCTTCTTACGATAGGCAGATACGGAAACATAAGGATTCTTACAACCGTTTACCCCTTCAAACGCATTAGTAATGGCATTATTTAGTATTACGCTGACATCAAACGCATTGATACCTGTGTCCGTTGGATACATAAACTTACACCTGAAATCAATTCCTTTTTCCTCTGCTTCTTTCTGCTTCTGCGTCAAGATCACATCAGTAACAGGATTTCCGGTCTTAATTTCCGCCACACTCTCACTCCATGCCGATTTCAGTTCTGCCATGTATTTTTCAAGTTCCTCTGTCTCATTTTTCATAAAGAGATTTTCCAATACTGAAATATGATTGCCCATATCATGCTTTAATGCCCGAATATCCCCATACAGCTTTTCTACTTCGCTGATGTGCTGTTTCGTGTTTTCTATCTGCTCTGCCAATAGCAAATTCATATTTTCCTCTCGCTGTTTTTCCTTTATCCTCTGATATATAATAACTGCGATAAGTATGGCAGCAAAAGAAACAATCTGATATATCACCCGTAAAAAAGTATATCCCGGATGAACATTCCACACATAATTTCCCGTATCTTCCACATACACATTGGAAAAGAAATTAAATGTAAAATATCCTACCATTACCGTCAAAAGAGTCGCAAAAAGTAATATCAATTCTTTTCCTGATATATTTTCTTTTTTATTCACATACACCTTATGAATTAACTTAATTACAAGCCACATAACGACTATGGCAACACCGTAATAAATCAATTCCACAACGATATATGCTATCAGTTGCTTTACCGGTTCCGTAAGCATATATGGGGTGTTAATGAACAGGGCAAACATAATATCCCTAAGTACCAATGTAACACCATAAACCATCCAACGAATCAAGTACATGGAAATCGCTAAAAAGATTTTCTGCTTAATCTTTTTTCTCTCTGTCAGGCACATCGTAATCCAAGCTACAAAAATCCCCAACAGATATGGGTAAGTCATCTCCTGTGGTACAAGGTAAAATACAAGCATTGCCAATGAATAACTAATTCCTACGCAGTATGATTTTCTATTTATAAATGGCTTTACAAACCGATAAACCAGCCAACCTTCTATCAATATGTTGATGATAGCTATTGTTTTATTTGCTATTGCCCATTAAGTTTCTATATTTTCCATTTAGAGCTATCCTTTCCTCTGATTGTACTTCATGTATTTCTTTACAAAGTCCGGGTAATTCTGCTTTGCCATAAGAGCAGTTCCCTTTTCCAGATAAATGGTGGTGGCATCATATTTCTCCACATACTTAAAATTTACAAGATATGCCCTGTGCGGTCTGAAGAAACTGTCCCCTGCTACTGCTTCAAGGTCAGACATCTTTCCATAATACTCAATTTCATCGTCTAGCTTATGAATAACCACCTTACGATTGAACACCTCTGCATAGACAATATCTTCTATAATTACCTTTGTGTGAACCCCACCATTATTGATCATCACATAATTTGCTTCCGGCTCCCTCACATTCGTATCCTGTGAATGCCATTCATCAACTGCTCTGCAAAGTACATCAACAAACTTCGTATCATCAATCGGCTTCACAATATAGTTAAATGCACCTACATCAAACGCCTGAAATACATACTCTTCCACAGCAGTCACAAATATAAGTATCACACTTTTGTCCTTCTTACGAAGTTCTCTGGCTGTTTC
>JBJEOZ010000164.1:0-5416 GCA_051880975.1 Ruminococcus sp. | reverse complement strand
ATCTATTTTTATCGACAGGGAAGAGTCTGACGAAATATTAGTTAAGGAAAAGAAAATGCTCTTCAGCCTTATTTTTCAAATGGCCGGCGACCTTACAGACGAAGAAATTGCAACCTACAAAAGCCTTAACAAGCGTGTTTATGATAATTTGATAAAGGCTGATATTGACAGGAAAATACCTCATATTGAGGAAATTGATGTTACCAAATTTGTGTTTTAAATATGTTAAAAAATTCCAAAAAATTAAGGGAGCTTCATTTGAGGCTCCCTGTTTTTATACTATTCTGTTGTATTTTTGTCGTAAAATTCGTAGTAGGCTTTTCCACCCTCAAGCTGATAACCCTTGTAGTATGCCATCTCCGAAATGGTAACCATCTGATAACCCTTTTTGCTTAGGTATTTGCAAATGTCCTTTACTGCATCAGGAGTGGATTTCTGTATATCGTGCATAAGCACAACATCTCCGTCAAGACTTTCACCCTTTTTAAATACTTTTTTAATAGCATTAAAGGTTGATTTTGAATTTTTCGTCTGCCAGTCCAAGGTGTCAATGGACCAGTAAATCAAAGGCATTCTGCATCTTTCGTAGTATTTGCCGGAAATTCCACCCGGACAGCGAAAAACTGTTGGATAAACTCCAAGCACATCCTTAATCGCCTTGTCGTTTTTCAGCACTTCCTCTTTTTGCTCGTCATATCCAATATTGTCGGCATATTTGTGGTCCCAAGAGTGACTTCCGATTTCGTTTCCGTAATCATATGTAGTTTTCAAAACCTCAGGATAAGAGGTAACCTGACTTCCAACCACAAAGAATGTTGCCCTTGCGTTATATTGCTTTAGCGTTTTCAGTATAGATAATGTACTGTTGCCGTTTGGACCGTCATCAAATGTAAGAGCTACCATTGGCTTTGATGGGTCGAGGTTTGAGCGAATACGGGCAAACTTGTTTTCAACAGTAACATTACATTTTGCAGAAACTTTGTTAGGCAAGGTGCAGGTAATAACAGCATGTCCGGCGGTAACACCGGTAACAACACCTGTTTTGCTAACCTTTGCAATTTTCTTGTCAGTTGTTGTGTAGGTGAGTGATGATGTACCTTCACCATCGTTAAACTGAGGTTCAAGCAGGAAAGTGCCGTCCTGAGGAACAATAATGTCATTATCTATAAATGAAAGGGAAGTTGGCTCCTTAAATACACTAACATTACATTTTTCACTGAGTCCGTTGTATGATGTAACGGTTACAACACAATCTCCTGTATTGTTAGCTGTCAGTTTACCGCTCTTTTCAACCTTTACAACATTTTCATCACTACTGCTAAAGGAGAAGAAGCTTTCCGGGTATTCATCCTTAGCATTAGGAGTAAATGTGTAGTCCTCATTTAGTGAAACTTTTAAATTTTTAGGAACACTAATCTTTGTCGGTGCAGGAATTACCCTAACATCGCAGTAATCAGTAAGGTTATTATCTGTTTTAACCTTCACAGTACATTCTCCGTTTGATACAGCCTCAGCCTTATTATCATTGATTTTTATAACAGATTTGTCGGAGGATGATAGTGTGTAGGTGCTTTTTGTGTCAGCGGGGTGCAAAATAATATCCAAATCCGACACTTGACCAACCCCAAGTGTCACCTTGTTTTTGTCAAATTCAACACTTTCAGCACTTGGCTTTAAATTCAGCAAATCCTTTGCCTTGTCTATTACGTCAATTCCGCAAACAGTAAGTCCCGCCCAAAGTACGCAAATCACGGTAACAATCATCAGCATTACTGTCACAATAATTGTTTTCGCATTTGTCTTTTTTCTTTTCTTTTTCATAATTTACAAACCATTTCCTATTAATAGATAAATAAATGAAAATTAACACCTGCATTATACCATATACACATATAAAATTAAAATAGTTTTTTCTACAAAATTTCATTTTATTTTTGTTTTCATAATATTTTGTTCACACTTTGGTAACATTTTTTATTTATCATTACAAAGTCTGTTTCCATATTTTGTGAGAAAACACAAACAGTTAAATTATGGTAGTGATATTTACTAATAAATAGATTTACTTTTGGTTATATTGACTATTGAAATTTTTAGTTTTTTATGGAATTGCATAAATTTATATAACTTTGACTATTAAAAAAGTAGAATAAATTAAATTTTATTGAAAAAATTATTGAGTTGAGATATAATATTTTTGTTAAGTTGAACTATATTTCCAAAATAACAGCGGTTTTATATGAAGGCGGTGATTAATATGTACAGTGAAGAGGAAAAAATCTCTATGGAGCTTAGAGAGGCTCAAAGGGAAGCAGAGATTTTGGAGCAGGTTAATGCTCGTGTTAGGCGAAAAACAAGCTGGATTTTGCTTTTCATCTCATTTATGTGCCTTGTACTTGTTACATTTGCTTGGTTTACAATAAGTACCCTTGCCAATGTTGAAAAGCTGGAAATGAAAATCGGCACAGCACCCGACCTTCGTATCAGCACAGAAAATCACGGAAGTAATTTTGACGCCTATGTCAAAACAGTTACATCAAGAATGATTGACAAAGAGTTGACAGACCGTTTCAATACCACAATGAATGACCAGGTTATGGACCCTGTTACATCCTCAAACGGACAGAGGTTTTACAGTCAAGGCGGAACAGAAAAGGAAAGGAACAAGAACACATTTCTTGAATTTGACCTTTACCTAATCGCCACCAAGGACTTGCCTGTTCACCTCACAACCTCCGAGGACGGCAACATCGGCGGTACTAATGTAAGCACTACAGAAACAGGCGGCAAGGCAAATGTTGTCAGGGCTGTTCGTTTCAGCTTCACCAACGAAGCCGGCAAAACAGTAATTTGGGAGCCAAACAAAGGCGCAGCAGTTGCAAACCAAACCACATTTGATTTGTCAAAGCCAATGGTTTACAGCGATGCAAACAAGATCTGCGACCTTAAACAGCTTGAACCTCAAAAGGTAACAGTAAGAGTTTGGTTTGAGGGTGAAGACCCTGAATGTATCAACAACATTCAAGAGGCTACAATGGAGGCTGCCCTTACATTCGGCGGCAATGGTCAAGTAAGTTAATAATTAGTATAAAACTCATTATAGTATAGTAAAAATTTTGGTTGCTCTAAGGGAGGAGATAAACCTTGTCTAAAAAAAATAATAATCAGGATTTTACTCCTCAAGACCTTAGTAAGCTTACGGAAAAAGGTGCTAAAGAAACTGCAAAGGAGTCGTCCTACGGTGACTTTGGTCAGGCAAGAGATGCGGCTGTCCTTGACAAAACAAAAAGAAGAAAAAGACTTCTGTTTTGGCTCACAACACTTCTTGTAGCGTTCCTGTTTATACTGTGGATATTGATGTTCTGGTGGACAAGAGCCGGTGACCTTGTAATTGATGTTGACCGACTTGCCGAGCAAAAGGGTATTATCCTTAGCGAAACCTCGGATTTCAAAGACCCCGAAACTATCCTTTCCGGTGACTCAATCGACGGTGTAACCAACATTACATATGCTTGGCTCACAGACAATATGTCTATGGACGGCGACATCAGTTATCTTGATAACTACACAAATAAGGAAGACAAAGCAATTGACGGCGGAAGTCACAACGGCGACAGCAACAATGACAAAAAGGCTGTTGCAGGCACAGACTCAGCCGGAGATAATTATCTTGCATACACCTTCTATTGCAAAAATGTGGGCAACGAATCAGTTGACTACAACGCAACACTAATAAACAACGGTGCTGCCAAGAGTATGGACGAGGCTGTCAGAGTTTTAGTTTTCAAAAACGGCGAACCAACAGTTTACGCAAAAAAGCAACACGACAGCAACGAACCCGAAGACGACAGCAAGTTTATTCCGGCATCTATAAAATCAGAGCCTTGGAAAAACGGCAAAGAAATTATGACAACAAAGTCAGAGGATTTCAAGCCCGGAGATGTTGACAAATACACAATCCTAATGTGGGTAGAGGGAAACGACCCCGAATGCGTAAACGAAATCCTGGGCGGCCATATGAAAATGTCAATGACCTTCTCAGTAGAAGACGAAGAGGTTTAATTGGATAGGAAAAGTGTCCTATAATTTAGGCTCCCTCGGACGAGGGGGCTGTCGCCAAAGGCGACTGGGGGAGCGAAAAAGTGTCCTCCATATGGCACTTTGTCTTTAGTACAACCTATCCAACAAATTAATTTTCCATTATCCATTTTCAATTTTCAATTCTCCCTTGGAACAAGGGAGCCAACCCAGTCCAAAGTGTTCCTCTGAAAAGTTCTGTTTGCTGAGCGGAATGAAGTAGGGTAGAACATTGGAATACAGAAAAACAACCCCTTTGGTGTTTTGGGGTAAAAAATTATTAAGGAGGAATTTCTCTATGAAAACACGTTTATACACAAGAAAGAGAGCTCTCATCTCTTCAGTAGCAATGCTGCTCGTAGCAATGATCGCCCTCGGAACAGCAACATTTGCATGGTTCACAAGCAGACCAGATGCAAATGCAACAGGTCTCGTAGTCAGAGCAACTGCTGCAAACGGTCTTGTTATTCTTACCGAGTCACACGAAGATTACATAACAAGATCCACAGCCCAGGGTGGCGAGAATAGAGCAGTTACTTCTTCTGACTGGACACATGATGACTTTTTGAAGTATGGTCCTACAGCCGGAGCAGATAATACACCTGGTTCAGTTCAGACTGCTGAAAAGTTAGACGCAACATCTTTCAACCTTGGAGCTACTAATGATGTATTCTCAAAAGGCTTCAGAGTTGATGCAGAAAACGATGATAGTCACGAAGCTAAGAGTACTACTGTAGTAAGTGGTAATATTACATCAGGTTTCTATCAGGAAACAATTAGATGTAAAGTAACCGGTGCAATCGATGATACAAAGGATTACAAAGTTAAGGTTACTTCTCTTACAGCTACTAAAAAGACACGTTCTGGTGATGATGCAACTGAATTCACAGATTTACAGAATAGCTTGAGACTTGCTGTCGAATACAAGAAATCTACTGATTCAAACTTCACCACAGTTGGAGTTTATTCATTGAAAGCTGGTGGTTCATCAAATAAATATGTTCTCACAAATGCAGCATATGGTACTGCAGGAACATTGAGCACAGCTAACTATAATTTCCCTGTAAATACAAGTCTTTCTAATGAAGTTATTGACACAATAGGTACAGACGGTGATGATATGTTCCGTCTCACAATTTATCTTGACGGTGAGGATGCAGGTTGTAAGACATCAAACTATGTTGCAGCAGATCTTATTTCTGACGTAAAGTTAGATCTTGCTCTTGATGTTCAAGACAAACCTTGATCACTAGTTATTTATTTTTTACAGTTAATTTAATCATTTAAAAATTGGAGCCCCTGCGAATGAAAGTTTTTAGAAAAATAGTGAATATTTTAA
>JBJEOZ010000163.1:0-5481 GCA_051880975.1 Ruminococcus sp. | reverse complement strand
AAGTAGACAATCTTTGCGGTCTAATTTCCAGAGTACTGCGTTGTCGTCCTTGCAAGGCGTCAGCCTTGCGGCGTCCTCCGCCTTGTCCTCTGAAAATTATCCTCGCAAATATAAGTCTACTTTCTATCAGGTATTAGTATAAAAATGCTCCATAAAGACATTCTGTCGTTTATTTTACAATCTCTATATATCTTCTATCCCCCATGGTAATTCATGGGGGATATTCTATTTTCGCTAAGTTATCGACTTTCTACTATACATTTTATTTGAACACTTTCTTGAATTTTTATTACTATATCTTAACTTCCAACTCATACGCATTATATTTTCAAGATATGCAACCATTAGTTTTGCAAGGTCAACATCTGTTCCCTGCCACATGGCACCGTTAATCATAACGGGGTTTATAACCACATGATAATGATAATTCCTATAATTATCTTTACTACCTCCATGAAGTACTATACATGCTTGAAGTCCATTTGTTTCACAAAAATATTGAACTATACTCGCACCCTTATCAACAATATCAAACATACTTTTTGATTCTCTTGCAGAAATTATAAAATGAAATACTCGTTTCTTTTTTGTCATATTGTAATTTTCTTGCAAAGCATAAAACTGATTGATTATCGAATCTACATCTGCATCACAATCCAGGTTACTACACATTGTTTCGTCAGGAACAATAAATAGTGAACTATACATATAATTTATCATATTATCTATTACCTCCTCTCCTACATAGGGTTTTCTTACAACAATTAGGGAACCTTCTCTCATAAATAATTCTCCTTTCAAATTAGTAAATTTTATAGAAATCAAATAATAATAAACGAACATAAATATATCAGTATAATCATAGGTAAATATAAACTGTTATTATCTATAGTGTATATAGTCAATATTAGGTATATGAATATAAAGACTAGATATAAGATATAGAATATATGTAAGTATAATCAAGTATATGGTGTCTATAAGTATATGGATATGGATATAAAGTAGGCGCACATCTGCAAGGCAAGGATGTCTCCGTGCCCATACTTTATTGTTGGTTGGTTATTTTTTTAATACAACATCAACCACAATAAACTGTTATCTATCATTATCACTATTTATCTTTCAATGACTTCAATCAAAACATATTAGTATGGTTATTTATTGTTCAGGAGGGAAAGTTATGTTTACAAAAGTTGATGAAAACGAATTATTATCAATAGACGAATTATGTGAGCGATTATTTATATCAAACACCACTGCATATAAGTTACTTAAATCCGGTGAGATTAAGGGCTTTAAAATCGGAACATGGAAAATTCCTGTTAAGAGTGTTAATGAATATATCAGCAAGAAATGTGGATAAAAATGCAGAACTAAATAAAAATAAATGTATACTATAAAAGTGCATATGACCGGACTGGTTCCGACTTAAGTACACGGAACATAGGAACATAGAACTCCATAGGCTTCATTGCCTATGGGGTAATTTTTTTGTAAATCTTCATAAATTCAAGCAGATATTATATTAGTGAATAATGATAATGGTCATAGAAAAATCTTTTACTATCATCATTATTCAATATTAACAGCTATAAAAAATATTTAAAAAAGGAGAGATTAATTATGGCAGCAAATGTAGAAACAATGTTTTATGTAAGGGAAAAGCCTTGGCACGGATTAGGTGTAAAGGTGATGGAAGCACCAACTTCAAAGGACGCTTTGATTGTGGCAGGTCTCGACTGGAAGGTTGAGCAGAAGCCTATCTTCACTGAAACCAATCAGCTTATCCCTGGCTACAAGGCAAATGTTCGTGACATTGACGACAAAACCTTAGGTGTGGTAAGTGACAAGTACAAAGTTATTCAGAATGATGAAGCCTTTGCTTTTACTGACGCTTTACTTGGTGAGGGTGTGAGATATGAAACAGCAGGCTCCCTCAAAGGTGGCAAAACTGTATGGATGTTAGCAAGACTTCCCCAGGAATACATAATCGGTGGAGAACACATTTGTCCGTACCTTGTGTTCAGCAACACTCACGACGGTTCAGGTGCAGTAAAGGTTGCAATGACTCCAATCAGGGTTGTATGCAGTAACACGCTTAACTTATGTTTAAGTACAGCAAAGCGTAGTTGGTCAATGATTCATACAGGCGATATTAACCAGAAACTTGAAGAAGCAAAGAACACACTTTTCCTTGCACAAAACTATATGACCGAACTGGGTAAGGAGTTTGATTCCCTAAATCAGAAAAAGATTACTGACAAGGAAATAGAGGAATACATTGAACTTCTTATTCCTATGAAGGACAACCCTACCCCACTACAGGAAAAGAATATTCTGAAACTCCGCGAGGATCTTCGTGCCCGTTATTACAAAGCACCTGACCTCAAAGACCTTGGGCATACTGCTTATCGTTTCATTAATGCAGTATCAGATTTTGCAACACACTCCTCCCCTCTTAGAAAGAACAACAACTATCAGGAAAATGTATTTGCAAAAACAATGAACGGTAACCCAATGATTGACAGAGCCTACAAAATGCTTTGCACAGCATAAAGGAGAAATTTATGTGTTATGAAAAAATACCGACAAAAAATCTAAGCCATGAAAATTGGCTTAGATTGAGAAAAACCGGTCTTGGCGGTTCTGATATCGGGGCAATTTGTGGAGTCAACAAATACAGCAGTCCTGTGAAGATTTATCAGGACAAGACCACCGATATTATCAATGAAGTAAATACAGAGGCTACAAGAATCGGACATGACCTTGAAGATTACTGTGCCAGAAGATTCACGGAAGAAACAGGGCTAAAGGTTAGGAAGTCTAACTATATGTACCGTTCAAAGGAACACCCTTTTATGATTGCTGATGTTGACCGTCTTGTTATTGGCGAAGATGCAGGACTTGAATGTAAGACAACAAACATTCTCAACGCATCAGAATGGAAAAACGGTCAAATACCTGTTTCCTATGTTATGCAATGCTATCACTATATGTATTGCACCGGCAGAAAAACCTGGTACATTGCCTGTGTTATTTTGGGTAAAGAATTTGTATATCGCAAATTAACCTGGGATGACGAAATAATCAACAATATCATTTCCATTGAGTCGGACTTTTGGAATAATCATGTTGCAAAAGGAGTTATGCCAAATCCTGACGGTTCAAAATCCAGCGAAAGGATCATACAATCTATGTTCCCTGTTGCAAAATCAAATACTACTGTAAAGCTAATGGGATTTGATGAACAGTTAGCAAAGAGAGATTCCATTATTACTGAAATCTTTGAGCTTGAACAGGAGAAGAAAAAAATAGAACAGGAAATTCAGCTTTTTATGAAGGATATTGAATTTGCTGAAAATGATTCATACAAAATTAAGTGGAGCAATGTAGAAACCGTAAGGATAGACACACAAAAGCTCCGCAAGGAATTGCCTGATGTATTTGACAAATATTCAAAGAAAACAACATCAAGGAGATTTCAGATAAAACCCATTTGAGGTGATATTTATGGGAAATTCAGATTACAACGAGCTTTTACAAAAAAAGATATCAAAGGAACTTTCGGATTTTATTAATGAACTCAAAACAAAAACACCTGAGGATGTCATTGAATCAGCATATGAGCTAATAATCAAAGAGGATATTGCTTCTGTATTTGAGTGTATTAATTATTCTCAGCAGGAAGCCAAGGCTTTGTACGAGGAAAAATATCCTCTGGATGCTTGTTATCAGGAATGGCTACACAATGACCAGACCTATATGGATATTATCGTTCAGACTGTTGAGGACAAAATAAAATCTTCTGTAAGTCAAAGGAGGAAAAAGTGAATATCAGAACATTATACGCAAGTGAAATTGAATGCAGGATTGGTATGGTAAACGAAAAAGGACTAAGCCTACTGCTGTATAAAAACGCAAGGGTTGATATGCAAATCCTTGATGAATGCTTTGGTGTATTCGGCTGGAAAAGAAATCACACCTGCATTGACGGAAAGCTATACTGTACAATTCAGATTAAGGATCCCGACACAGGGCAATGGATATCAAAGGAAGATGTTGGTGTTTCCGGTTTTACAGAAAAGGAGAAGTCACAGGCTTCTGACTCCTTCAAAAGAGCAGCCGTAAACATTGGCATCGGCAGAGAACTTTACTCTGCACCTTTCATTTGGGTACCGGCTACTAAGGTTACAATTCAACGCAGAGGCGATAAGTTTTGCTGTTACGACCATTTCAAGGTCTCCTCTATCTCCTACAATAACAAAAAAGAGATAACAGGATTATCTATTGTACGCATTGAAGACAATTCCGTTGTTTACGAATTGCGTTCAACAGGTAAAAACACAGACAATAATAAAAGCACCGTATTGTCTGACGGTGAAATAAAAGAACTCTATGCCGAGCTTGGCAGAACAGGCGTTGATATCAATTCTGTATTCAAAAGATATGGAATCAGCACCATAGAAGAAATGTCACACGACACCTTCAACAAAGCCCTGAACAGCCTGAGAAAAACCAAAGACAAAATAAAAGTGGCATAAGTGTTAGTGGTAAATCTGACCTATCGACAAAAAGTAGTAAAACTTTCATTTAAAGCATTGATTACTCAATCTATGTAAGTACACTTTTTGACGACCGTTAGATTTACCACTAGTTAAATCTTTGAGATACATTAATTTTTCAGAAATAATTAAGGAAACAAAATTATGAAGCAATACGGTTACTGTAGAATTTCTACTAAAAAACAAAATATAGAAAGACAGGTCAGAAACATCCTATCAAAATTCCCTGAGGCGATAATTGTTAAGGAAGTTTTTACTGGGACAAAATTTCAAGGAAGAAGATCTTTAGAAAAAATAATTAATAATGTAAAATCCGGCGACACCATAATCTTTGATTCTGTCAGTAGAATGAGCAGAAATGCAGATGAAGGTTTTAAATTATATGAAGAACTGTACAGAAAAAATATTTCCCTTGTATTCTTAAAGGAGCCTCACATTAATACCGATACATACAAAAAGGCTGTTCTTAATAAAGTGTCATTAACCGGCAATAAGGTTGACCTTATTCTTTCCGGAGTAAATCAATATCTTATGGAACTTGCAAAGGAGCAAATCAAACTTGCTTTTGAACAATCCGAAAAAGAAGTAAACGACCTTAGACAAAGAACAAAGGAAGGAATTGAAACGGCAAGACTTAACGGTAAACAAATTGGACATCCCACCGGAACGGTCTATGAAACACAAAAAGCAAAATCAGCAAAAAAGATTATTCTAAAGCATAATGTATCTTTTGGTGGTTCACTCAATGATACCGAAACTATAAAACAAGCAGGTATTTCCAGAAAAACTTTTTACAAATACAAGAGAGAATTGCGACAGTTTAGTTTACATCCATAAAATACACCCTATTCGCTTAACCAGTGAATAGGGTGATAAATTTTGTCGGACAAAAATTTTTGTCCTTCCACTATATATA
>JBJEOZ010000162.1:0-5481 GCA_051880975.1 Ruminococcus sp. | reverse complement strand
TATACCACAAAAACGGCGAAAAGCCCAGCTTTTGCTGGACTTTTTCGACAAGCTGTAAGGCTTTATAAAAAAAGCCTTAGATACCTTATGTTTTTTTATTCGCTGTATTTCTTTTCCCTATTGCCTTAATTCGTCTTGCCTTTGCAAGGGGCATACGGACAGCGTCGTACATTCTGCCTACATTAAATTTTCGTGAGATGAAAAGTCCTGCCTCTGCTGTGAGTATTCCACCGAAAATATCCACAAAAACGTGCTGTTTTACGAAAACAGTTGAACAGCAGATTAATATTGCAAGAACGAACCAAATAGCAGAATATCCCCTGTGAGTTTTCCTGCACTTTAAGGAACCTCTGAAGCACAGCCAGCTTTCCATACAATGGATTGACGGAAACAAATTGTTTGGCTGGTCGGTACTGTAAACCATACCTGTAATCCAGTTAAACACACCACCGCCTGAAAGGTCTGCCCTTTCCATAGTGGTGGGCAACAGCACATAGAAGAAAAGGCATATACCTTTGCTGACAAATTCAGCGGCAAACATTTCGTTGCACAGCTTACGGCTTTCCTTTGCAAACATCCAAAAGCCTAAAATCCAAAGCGGATAGGACATCACATAGACAAATATAAATGACGGAACATATGGTATCAGTCCGTCAATTTTAAGTGATAAATCATAATGGGTCAGCGTATTTGTAAACAGTCGGCTTATGTTGTAGGCAAGGACATTCCAAACAAGACAAGTAACTATTGGCAAATAGGCATACCTTGGCACAATTTTCTTTTTCATACCAATTATTTTATCATATAGTCGTTGCAAAATCAAATTTTTATTACATATTTCCATTTTCATCACATACATATTGTATGAATGTTTGCCCTAATTTATCCAACTTTTATAAATATAAAAAAATTGTAAAATTTTATTGTATTAAAGCGTAAAATAGTGTATAATACAAAAGTACAAGGTGGTACACTGGAGTGTACTGCCTTTTCTTGTAACTAGTGAAACACTGAATAAATCACAATTAAAGTCTATTTGCACATCTTATGCAAATGATTTATTCAATGTTTCCCTAAACAAAAAATGAGGAGTTGAAAACATTGGACAATTTTCTAAAATCTCTGCAAGACATTCTGGACACCATTGACTCTGCTGTTTGGGGTCCTGTGATGCTCATTTTGCTTGTGGGAACAGGTATTTTTCTTACATTTAGGCTAAATTTTCTGCCTTGGAGAAATCTGTTTTATTCCCTAAAAAAGCTTATGAGCAAGGAGTCACGAACACTTAAGGACGGTGGCAAGGGTGATGTTTCTCCTTTTGCGGCACTTATGACAGCCCTTGCGGCTACTATCGGTACAGGTAACATTGTTGGTGTTGCCACAGCTATGGTGGCAGGCGGACCCGGTGCACTTGTATGGATGTGGATTTCTGCCGCATTCGGTATCACCAGCAAATTTGCAGAATGTGCTTTGGCTATCAAATACCGTGTTGTAAATGACAGAGGCGAAATGCTTGGCGGACCTATGTATTCCATTAAGGCTGCATTCCACAACAAGCTACCCGGCAAGATACTTGCAGTGCTGTTTGCAATCTTTGCAATCATAGCCTCCTTTGGTATTGGTAACCTGACACAGGCGAACTCAATTTCTGACGCTATTGACACAACATTTGCTGTTCCAACTTGGGTTACAGGTATAATTCTCACTGTATTTGCCCTGTTGATTATCCTTGGAGGAATCAAGACTATTTCTAAGGTTTCCAGCGTTTTAGTTCCTGCAATGGCTATTTTCTACATTATTGCAGGTCTTGTTGTTATCTTCGGTAACATATCAGGTATTCCTGAGGGTCTTAAGAATATCTTTTATATGGCATTTTCAGGCAGGTCTGTTGCCGGTGGTATTGCCGGTACACTTACCGCTACAATTATGAACTCTATCCGCTACGGTGTTGGCAGAGGTGTGTTCAGTAACGAAGCCGGTATGGGCTCTGCCGCTATTACAGCAGCTGCTGCCCACACAGACAACCATATTCGTCAGGGCTACATCAATATGTGCGGTACTTTCCTTGACACTATTGTTGTTTGTACAATCACAGGTCTTGCTATTGCATCATCAGGTGTTCTCGGAACAACAAATGCAGCTATGGACGGTAAGTTCATCATTGAGAACAACAAAATGACTATTTCTACTCACGATATAGGTTCAGACAGCGACTTTGCCGACACAGTTTATGCATATGCACTGACTGATGACGGTTTCTCACTGACAGACAGTGAGGGCAACACAACTAATTATGTTCCTTGCGAAAAGGAGCGTATTGCAACAAACACAGCAACAGCCCTTGACAAGGAAATGGAAGGTGTTAAGGCTGTTGCAACAGAAACCTCTTTGCAGGGTACTTGGCAGGATGAAAGCGGTAATAATGTGAAATTCAGCGCTGACGGCAGGTACGAGTCACTTCCGCTTACAACAGGTGCAAAGCTCACCATTGAGGCATTCAGAAGCGTGCTTGGTGATGTTGGTGCTTACATAGTTACAATAGGACTTATCCTCTTTGCCTTCTCGACAATTCTGGGTTGGGAATATCACGGCGAAAAGGCACTTGAATTCCTTGTTAAAAAGCCTTTACCTTGCTACATATACAGAGTTGTATTCTCTCTCATTGTTTATGTTGGTGCAGTTGTATCCTTGGACATTGTATGGTCATTCTCGGACATTGCAAACGCACTTATGATTGTACCTAACCTGATTGCTCTGCTTATTCTCAGCGGTAAGCTTGCTAAGGATACAAAGGAATTTCAGTCGGTACTCAAGGCAGAAAAAGCCGCCGCTAAGGCTAACAAATCAAAGTAAAGAGATTTATAAAATTCAATAAAATTAATTCTCACCAATATATTTGCTTTATCGGCACATTTCATCTTGATAAACATAATTGCTTTTGATATAATTATAGTTAATATTGGTAAAAGGGGGAGTATAGTATGGATAAGATGCTTTTTGACAAGGCTCAACATATTATCTCCCCCTATCTTAATAAGGAAACCCGTGTAATGGACTTGTACTGTGGTGAGGACTGCTACACAAAGTGGATAAAGAGGGAAAATAACGCTCTTTTAGTGCCTCTTTCGCCCAAGGATATGGAGCATATAAGCCACGAAAATCCATTTGTCGCCTACAATAACTTTATTAATGACAACAGAAAAGTCCCAACAAAACAGGGCAAGGCAGATGTTGTTCTCCTGTTAGGACCTCTTTACGACAAGCAAAGTGAGGAGAAGAAAAGGGAAACACTAAAAGAGGTTAAAAACCTTATATCCCCCGACGGAAAAGTTATGACCTTGAGGAGCTGTGAGGCAAATAAACCAAACTCCTCAAACAGCTTTGAGGACGAAGAACAGAACTTTAATGATGCGGGTTTTGATGTTAAGGAACAGCAACGCATTACTAAAATTGCTGAAAATACTGAGGATAAGGCAACTTCCGAAAATGAGGGTGCTCAAACAGAGGAAAGCAATTATTTAGGATCGGAATATTACCTTACGGTTGCCACTCCAAAGCCTGTAATCTCCTGTGACGCACTTCCACCGGAGGTTTTTGTGAGAACTCCTGTGGAGATAATCCAAAAGTACAATATTACAGTCCTCGACGACCGCAAGACATCACAAGAGGACGAAAAGGACAGTAAGGACGGTAGCGACAGCAAGGACAGTAATGATAATAAGAAAACAGAGGACATCAAGGAAAACAACAATAGCCGTTGCAACAATGAAGTAAAGCCAAGTATTAACCCCTCTTTGCAACGAAAATCTGTTGTTAAAAACAGCATTGATAACACCCTGTATGTCACTAAAAAACAGGAAGAAAACAAGGTTGTTTCTTACGATTTGCCTATTCTTCCAAAGGAAATTACAGAACAATATAATAATTCCGAAAAAGAAAATATTTCAGATAAAAACAACGATGATTTATCAGCAAATAATTCTAATAAAGAAATAAATTCAAAGGAAAATCAAAATAATAATTCTAATAACAAATTATCAAGCAAGGTTGATAAGGGTAATCTTTCTAAAAAAGAAATATCCAACAAGTTAGTTGATATTGATAATTCTAAAAAAGAAGTAATCGAAAAGAATTTGTGGGACATCCCTCCCCTACCGCATATTCCTATAAAGCCAAGCATTGACAAAAATCTTTATGTTCGTAAAAAGAACAATGACTCAAGCGTAAGGAATAATGAAAAAATTGATTGCAAAAAGGTACAGCAAAGCATTGACAAGTCATTGCAAATCAGAATACCTAAAATCAATCCAAAATATGCTAAACCAAAAAGCAAGAAAAAGTGCATAAGAAATGTTTTGCGATAATAAGCCTTGGATAAGCTAAGGCTTATTTCTTTATTAGAATTATTTATTTTAATTTACCGGTATATTGGGAAAGATAAGGAAAGGAAAGATAAAATATGAAATTGATTTCTTGGAATGTAAACGGACTGAGAGCCTGTGTTACAAAGGGTTTTGTTGATATTTTCAATGACCTTGACGCAGATATTTTTTGCTTGCAGGAAACAAAACTGCAACAGGGGCAAATTGACCTGAAATTTGAGGGTTACCATCAATACTGGAACTACGCAGAGAAAAAGGGGTATTCCGGAACGGCGGTTTTCACCAAAGTAGAGCCTTTGGATGTTATTTACGGTATCGGAATTGAGGAACACGACACAGAGGGTCGTTGCATTACCCTTGAATTCAAGGACTTTTACCTTGTGACCTGTTACACACCTAACTCACAAAATGAGCTGAAAAGGCTTGATTACAGAATGAAATGGGAGGATGATTTCCGCTCATATATCAATACTCTTGACAGGAAAAAGCCTGTTATTCTGTGCGGTGACCTGAATGTTGCGCACAAGGAAATCGACCTAAAGAACCCAAAGACAAACAGAAAAAATGCAGGCTTTACTGACGAAGAACGAGGAAAAATGACCCGGCTTTTGGATAGCGGTTTTACCGACTCCTTCCGCTATATTTACCCTGACAAGGAGGGAATTTACAGCTGGTGGAGCTATCGCTTTAACGCAAGGAAGAACAATGCCGGATGGAGAATTGACTACTTCATAACCTCAAACAGCATTAAGGATAAAATAGATGATGCAAAAATCCACACTGATATTTTGGGTAGCGACCACTGTCCCGTTGAGCTTGATATAAATATATAAAATATAATCATATATATAAACAAAAGCCTTGGGAATTAATACTAATCCCAAGGCTTTCTTTTAGAATAAAAAAGGACTGCCCGAAAGAGCAGTCCTAAATTCTTAAATTAAATTACTTCTTAACAGTAACCTTGCATGTTGCGTACTTCTTTGAGCCGTCAGCTGCAGAAACCTTAACGCTTGTTGTTCCCTTCTTAACAGCAGTAATCTTAAATGACTTGCCGGATGTGATGCTGCTTACGGAAACCTTTGCTACCTTTTTGTTA
>JBJEOZ010000161.1:0-5516 GCA_051880975.1 Ruminococcus sp. | reverse complement strand
ACTCAAATTGTAAATACCAAGGATGACATAATCCGTGTTACTATACAGGGCAAAAGCAGAGCATATATCAAGGAAGTTACAAACAATGTACCTTGCATATTTGCCAATATTGCAGAAGTGCCAAAAAGTGAGCCTAAAAACACAGTAAAAGAGGCGGCGCTTGTAAAGGCTACAAAGAGTATTTTTGATAAATACATAGAGCTTTTACCGAATTTTTCACCGGAGTATATTTTCAAGGTTACTATGTGTTCTGACCCGTCAGAAATTGCTGACTACATAGCCGGAAACATTATACTTGATTTTATTAATAAACAAACAATTCTTGAGGAATTTGACTCGGAAAAACGGCTGGAACTTCTCATAGAAATTCTTTCTGATGAGTTAAACATTATTGAAGTAGAAAATGACATTCTTGAAAAAGCAAGGATGAAAATAGAACAGAATCAAAGGGAATATCTACTGCGTGAACAGCTTAGTGTAATTCAGCAGGAGCTTGGGGAGGATGATAACCCAACATCTGAGGCTGAGCAGTACATTGAAAAGCTCCAAAAGCTTAATTTACCGGAAGAAGTTTATAAACCTCTATTTAAGGAATGTTCACGACTTAAAAAGATGTCATCAGGCAGTCAAGAGGCAAATGTTATCAGAAATTACCTTGATGTTGTCCTTGAATTGCCGTGGAATAAATACACAAAAGAGAACATTAACATTAAAAGGGCAAGAGCATCCCTTGACTCCAACCATTACGGTATGGAAAAGGTTAAAGACAGAATTATTGAACAGCTTGCTGTCAGAAAGCTAAACCCTAACGGGAACGCTAACATTATTTGTCTTGTGGGACCTCCGGGTGTGGGTAAAACCTCAATAGCCCAGTCTATTGCAAAGGCAATTAACCGCAAATGCTCACGAATTGCCCTTGGCGGTATCAAGGATGAGGCGGAAATCCGTGGTCACAGAAAAACATACATTGGCTCAATGCCCGGCAGAATTATCAACTCTATCAAAACAGCAGGTAGCTGTAACCCTCTTATAATTCTTGATGAGGTGGACAAGCTGGGCAACGACTACAAGGGCGACCCAACATCAGCACTTCTTGAAGTGCTTGACAGCGAGCAAAACAGCAAATTTGTGGACCACTACATTGAAGTACCTTTCGATTTATCAAAGGTTATGTTTATTACAACAGCCAACGATTTATCCTTAATTCCGGCGCCTTTAAGGGACAGAATGGATGTAATTGAACTTCCATCCTATACAAGGGAAGAAAAGTTTAATATAGCCAAAAAACACCTTGTAAAAAAACAGCTTGAGGCAAACGGACTTACAAAGGATAACTTCAAAATATCAAACAAGGGTATTTACGCAATAATCGATTCCTACACAAGGGAAGCAGGTGTTCGTAATCTTGAAAGAACAATAGCAACCCTTATGCGTAAATCAGCGGTAAAAATCCTTGAGGACGAGGAACTTGTCGTTAAAATTACTGATAAAAATATCAGCGAATTTCTTGGTGCTGTTCGTTTCAGCGACGACCACAACAGCAAAACCGATGAAGTCGGTGTAGTAAACGGTCTTGCTTGGACATCTGTGGGAGGAACGCTTCTTCCTATTGAGGTTGCAGTAATGAAAGGCAAGGGTAACTTGCTCCTTACAGGCTCACTTGGTGATGTAATGCAGGAGTCAGCAAAAGCCGCTATTACCTGTGTAAGGAAAAATCTTGATAATTACATCACAAACACAGACTTTTACAAGGACTGCGATATTCACATTCACGCACCGGAAGGTGCTGTTCCAAAGGACGGACCCTCTGCCGGTGTAACAATGGCAACTGCAATTTTCTCGGCATTAACCAAGAAAAAGGTGAAAAGTAATGTTGCTATGACTGGGGAAATCACACTAAGAGGCAAGGTAATGCCTATTGGTGGCCTTAGAGAAAAGAGTATGGCAGCATATAAAAACGGGATTAAAACAGTTATAATTCCATTTGAGAATATTAAAGACCTTGAAGAGGTTGACCCTGTGGTAAAGGAAAATGTAAATTTTGTTCCTGTAAAGGATATTACAGAGGTACTGGAAACTGCAGTAGTTGGATTTACCAAAAATGTACATAAGAGCAAAAAATCTTCTGTTACTGACCACTATTCCAATGTGGTAAGGCAGTAGGGGGAACAGATATGACAACCTTTAACAAAGCAGAATTTCAGTTTGCCTGTGGCACAAGTGGACAGTTACCGCCGTCAGAAAAGCCTGAGGTGATTTTTTCCGGCAAAAGTAATGTTGGAAAATCCTCACTTATCAACAAGCTCTGCGGTAGAAAGGCCTTGGCTCGTACAAGCTCAAAGCCGGGCAAAACTGCAACAATCAACTTTTTTGATGTTGATAATTTTCATCTTGTTGACTTGCCCGGCTACGGCTACGCAAAGGTAAGCAAGGCAGAAAAACAGCGTTGGTCAGAGCTTATGGAGGGTTATTTTGACCAGGAAAGGGCATTTTGCCTTGTAGTACAGCTACTTGATATGAGACATATGCCAACACAGGACGACATTGGTATGATAAACTTTCTCTACGAAAGCGGACTTCCTTACATTGTAGTACTTACAAAGATGGACAAGCTTAAAAAATCAGAGAAAGAAAAACAGCTAATTAAGATAGGGGAAACCCTTAAAGGGTTTGAAGATACAAGGATTTTTCCTTTTTCAGCACAAACAGGAGAGGGCGCCGAGGCAATTATCGGTGCTATTGAGGAATGTGTTGAGGAGTATATAAAGGAGTCAGAGGAGGAATAAGAATGGAAAAGAAGCCATTTCTATCACTTGAACAAGCAAAGAATATCATTAATGATATTCCAACACCTTTTCATATTTACGACGAAAAGGGCATAAGAGAAAACGCAAGGGCGCTTAACAAGGCTTTTAGCTGGAACAAAGGTTTTAAGGAATATTTTGCAGTTAAGGCAACACCAAACCCATACCTTATGCAAATTCTTAAGGAAGAGGGTTGCGGTATGGACTGCTCATCCTACACAGAGCTTATGCTTTGTGAGTCCTGTGGAATTACAGGCAGTGACATTATGTTCAGCTCAAATGTAACGCCTGTTCAGGATATGCAAAAGGCATATGACCTTGGGGCAAATATTAACCTTGACGACTACACCCATGTTGAGTTTATCAAGAAAACCTGCGGTGTTCCAAAGACAATTTGTTGCAGATACAACCCCGGCGGAGTTTTTGAGCTTGCTGCCAGCAAAGAAGGAGTCCAGGTAATGGACACACCCGGTGACTCAAAGTACGGTATGACCGAGGAACAAATGGAAAAGGCCTTTGTTGAGTTAAAGGAGGCTGGCGCAGAGGAATTTGGTATTCACGCATTCCTTGCATCCAACACAGTATCCAACGATTATTACCCTGAGCTTGCAGGCATACTCTTTAAGCTTGCGGTAAGACTGCAAAAGAAAACAGGTGTACATATTAAGTTTATCAACCTTTCCGGCGGTGTAGGCGTTGACTACCGCCCTGAACAGCCAAAGAACGATATTGCAATAATCGGCGAGGGTGTAAGGAAGAAGTTTGAAGAAATCCTTGTTCCGGAGGGAATGGGTGATGTAGAAATCTATACAGAGCTTGGAAGATATATGTTAGCCCCATACGGTGCTTTGGTTGCAACTGCAATTCACGAAAAGCACATTTACAAGGAGTATATCGGACTTGATGCATGTGCCGCTAACCTTATGCGACCTGCAATGTACGGTTCATATCACCACATCACTGTTCTTGGCAAAGAAAACCAGCCTTGTGACCACAAGTACGACATCACAGGCGGTCTTTGCGAGAATAACGACAAGTTTGCCATAGACAGAATGTTGCCAAAGATTGATATGGGCGACATTATATATATCCACGACGCAGGAGCACACGGATTTTCTATGGGATATAACTACAACGGAAAGCTGAGAAGTGCAGAGGTTCTCCTAAAAGAGGACGGCTCTCATAAGCTTATCAGAAGGGCAGAAACACCAAGCGACTACTTCGTAACATTCGATTTTTCTGACTTCAAATTTCCAAAGGAATAATACTTTTAATGCCGACATAAATTAGTGTCGGCATTGTAAATATTAATATATTAATATTTTTATGATATATTTGTTTTATTAAATTATTTGGAGGTATTTTTATGATTACGGGAATTATTATTGGAGCTATTGTCCTAATTCTTATTATATTTTTTATCGCTTGCTACAATAAGCTTGTTAAGGGCAGAATCACAGTTGAAGAGGCATTCTCTACAATGGATGTTTACCTCAAAAAGAGATTTGACCTTATACCAAACCTTGTAGAAACAGTAAAGGGCTACGCAAAGCACGAAAAAGAAACTCTTGCTGATGTAATCTCACTTCGCAACAAAAGTTACAGCAATATGAGTGATGAAGAAAAAATCGAGTACAGCAAAACCGTTTCTACTGCAATACCAAAAATTATGGCTCTTGCAGAGGCATATCCTGACCTTAAGGCTAACCAAAACTTTATGGAATTAAGCGGTCAACTCCGCAAAATTGAAGAGGACATTGCAAATTCAAGAAAGTACTACAACGGTGCTGTTAAAAAGTATAATATGACAGTTCAGTCCGTTCCAACAAACATTGTTGCAGGTTTGTTCCACTTTACAACAAAGCCAATGTTTGAGGTTGATGCACCTGAGGAAAGACAGAATGTAAAGGTGGAGTTTTGATGAGAAAAAAACTTCTTTTAATTCCTTTTACCATAATATTTGCCCTGTTATCCTGTTTAACTGCCTTTGCGGACGAAAAAAAGTTGTATTTAAGGGGTAACTATGATTACGACATAACCTCATACAATGTTGACATTGAGGTGAAGCCTAACAATACATACTGTATAACCGAATATTTGGATGTTTATTTTAATATAAGTAAGCACGGTATTTATAGGGATTTACCCACAGTGAATAACATTGCTCGTGAGGACGGCAGTACAGGAACTACATATGCAACTATCAAAAATATTGATTGTGATGAAAATTACGAGGTTTCCCGTTCGGGGGATTATTTACGCATAAAAATAGGTGATGAAGATACTACCATTACCGGCAATAAGTCTTACACAATCTCCTATGATTATGCCTTAGGCAATGATATTTTGGCTGACGCAGATGAATTTTACTTTAATGTTATAGGCACAGGCTGGAATGATACCACAATTTCTAATGTAACTTTCTCAATTCAAATGCCTGATGAATTTGATGAAAATAACCTTGGTATGTCCTACGGTAAATACGGCTCAAGTGAATATTCCGGACTTTTCTACTACCTTGATGAAGAAACCAACACCATATACGGTGAACTGGACAGCAGTATTATCCTTGGACCTAAGGAGGGCGTAAATGTAAGGCTTACATTACCCGAGGGATATTTTGAAAAACTTGATGAAATTCCACTCCTTGCATACATATCAATAGGAATTGGTATTTTCTCAATATTCCTTGCATTTTTCCTGTGGCTTAAC
>JBJEOZ010000160.1:0-5558 GCA_051880975.1 Ruminococcus sp. | reverse complement strand
GAGGAGCTGTAGGATAAGGAGCCTGCAAGTGAGCCCATAAGTATAATCTTACCGCCACTTACAAAGTGAGGCTTTAGCTTTTGAATCATAAATGTAGGAACAGAAAGGTTTGTCCTCAAAATTTTATCCCACAAATCGTAGTCGTATTCTTCAAATTTTTTGTATGTTCCAATGGCTGTGTTACAAACAAGCCAGTCAATCTTTGGGGAAATTTTCAAAACTTCCTCCACAAAGCTTTCCATACCCTCATATGTGGACATATCGGCATAAACAAATGTAACCTTTAGTTTGTCCTTGTCAGAAAGCTCAGTGAGCATCTGCTCTACCTGGTCTTTTTCAAAATAGTTTATAATCAGCTTGTCGCTACTGTCCTTGGATTCACTGAGTAGCTTGTAGGCAATAGCCTTTCCAATGCCTGAAGTACCGCTTGTTACAATCATTGTCTTTGACATAATTTTTACCTCTTTGTATTAATATTGTATTACCTCAAAAAATATATAATCTAACTAATACATTTTATCACAAGGCGATTATGTAGTCAATAAACGGCGGGTTACAAATTACTTACAAAATATGGGCAAGTGATTTAATCAGTGTTTCCTAAAAAAAGAAAAACCCCTGAAAATTATATTTCAAGGGTTATGATTATATTTTTATACGATTATTCGATTATTCGATATTTTCAAGGCTGTCAACATTTTTCTGAATTTTTGCACCGATAGCCATAAATTCTTCAAATTCTTTTTCAGTGACGCCCTGTGATAACTGCTGTGTAAATGTGCTGAGTGCCTCAAGCTCTCTTTCAATGAGCTGTTTGGAGGTTTCATTGATTTTAAGTCTTACCACTCTTCGGTCGTTTTCGTCAGTAACAGCAGTCAGGTAGCCGTCATTGCGGAGTTTTTCAACCTCTCTTGAGCAAAGACCCTTTGAAACATTAATACCAAGGGCAATACTGCTGATTGTGTCGTTGTAAGGCTTATGGTAAATGCTTACCAAAATCGCTAAACCTGTGGGACTGATTACCTCGTCGTTAATAAGTGCCGACTGGGCACAGTACCTAAAAGCACTGATTGTTGATTTGCACAGCTTGTTAAGTTTGATAGTTTGTTCTGCAGAGATATTGTTTGCCATAGTGTGTTTTCTCCATTGCCTTGATTGTCTGTAAATTGTTTCTGTATATAAATTATACATTACTATTATTATCACAATGATGTTGCATTGTCAACCGATTTTATAGAATATTTAACAATTTGTTTATATATTATTCATATATGAATATAGATGAATGAATATGGAGTTTTTTCTGATTGAAGTTAATCGTTTTTTAACTGGTTTTTGACTTATTTGGAATACTATGATAGTATTATTGACACAAATTATATTTTTAAACAACGGAGAGTAAAAATGATTTTTAATTTTGACAGTATGGAAAATAAAACAATCCCAAATTTTAAGGGAGGAGAAAAGGAAATTTCCGCCGAAATGTTTTGTGATGACCACGGCAGAATAATGAGGGCAAAGCTAATTCCCGGGGCAACTATCGGTTACCACAAGCACGAGGATAACGGAGAAATAATTTTTGCCCTAAAGGGAAATGCCAAGGTGCTTTACAACGACGGTGTGGAATACCTAAAAGAGGGCGAATGTCACTACTGCCCAAAGGGTAACAGCCACAGCGTAATTAACGAAAGTGACAGCGACTTCGTAATGCTGTGCGTAGTGCCAAACCAGTTTTAATCTGATGTGATTTTTGAGAATTGTGGTTACAGTAAACCCCGACATCCAAAACGGCTGTCGGGGTAGTTTTTTGCGTGGAATACTTTTTATATGTTTTGGTATGAAAAGTCATTTCAAAAGCTCTGTGGGAACAATGTCAGCCATCATTTTGTAGGCATCCTCCGATGGGTGTAGGTGGTCGCCACTGTCATATCCCGCCTTAAAGGAAGAATGTCTGTTTTCGTCACGGAGTGCCTTGTCAAAGTCAACACAACCGTCAAAGTCATCTGTTGTCCTTATCCAGTCGTTAACTTGATTACGCAGTTCCTCACGGAAATCTGCATAGGTTCTCCAGCCCTCAATGGGCAAGAGTGTTCCGCCGTAAACCTTAAGACCTAACTTCCTTGAAATTTCTATGTATTCCTTTAGTCCGTCAATAAGCTCGTCAGCAGTTGGCAGGTCACTCCAAGGTCGGAAAATGTTGTTTTCAATGCCAACAGGGTGAATGATGTCGTTGATTCCGTGTTGTATGATAACAGCCTCTGCCCCTGAAACAGAGGATACTTCTCTTTCAAATCTGTTTTTGCCCTTTAGTCCGTAGCTGTCGTACTGAATACACTCATACTGTCTTAGTATCCTTGTACCGCAAACGGCTCGTCTTACAATGGATGTGTTGCAAAAACCGTTGTCAAAGCACCTGTTTGTCAGGTGGTCAGGCCATGACTGTGCTGTGATTGAGTCACCGTAGCAAATAAGAGCCTTGTTACTGCTGTCTGTAAGCACTTCAATATTGTTAAGGAAGTAAAACCAGTTTGTGTTCTTAGTTTTTTCCACAGGGAGTACAGGGGAGTGGGTGTTGTCACCAAGGGAGTAAAAGCCCTTTGAAAGAGGTCCTGTTACAAGAACGGATGACCTTGTTTCGGTGAAATCTCCCAAGTAAATGCTCACTGATATGTAATCATTCCTCTTTACTTCAAGACCTATTTCGTCACTTTTAATTTCTGTTGAGGGTTTTACTTTTACGCTGTCTTTTCCGTCAAAGGTGATTTGCTTTATGGTGCTCATATCAAGTACACCCTTTTCGTCAGAAACAGCAACTGTTACCCCGGTGATTGTTATTGGCTCATTTCCGCAGTAGTTTGAAAATGTAAACCTTAGCTTGTTGCCCCCGAATGACATCAAAACAGGGTAACGCAGGGTTAAATCTTTTGTGTAGTTTTCCACCTGACGGGTAAGGATTGAGGTTGCGTTGCACCAGGCAGAAACCCATTTTGTATTCTCCATAGTCTTTCCCCTTTAAAAGTTTCTTATGATAGAATATACCAAATGAAGAAATATGTCAAAAAAATTTGAACTTTTTGTTCTGTTATTGTATTATGTAAGGCGGAAGAAAATCAATATATCATATGAATTATAGATTGTCTTTGAAAAGGAGGAGAGCCTTGTGTCGGTATTGTCGGCATTTGATTTGGGAGTTACATTTGTTGAAAAAGAGCTTTTTTCATCCATTACATTTACTGTGGAGGAAAGGGATAAAATAGGCTTTATCGGTGCCAACGGAGCAGGAAAAACAACTCTGTTCAGGGTGCTGACAGGAGATGCTTCTCCCGACAGCGGTTCTGTAACTACAAGCAAAAATACAAAAATAGGATATATGGAACAGCATGCCTGTACCCACCTTGAAAGGACTGTTTATCAGGAACTTTTGTCTGTTTTTAAGCCCCTTATGGATATGGAAAAAAAGCTTGAGGAGCTTCCTGTGCTGATAGAAAAGGCAACAGCAGAAAAAGGTGATGTTCATTCCCTAATTGAACAGCAGGATATATTACTTGCAAAATTTCAGGACGAGGGTGGACTTACCTTTAGGAGCAGAACAAAAAGCTCCCTTATCGGACTTGGATTTTCCGAGGAAGATTTTAATATGGAGGTTGGTAAGCTTTCAGGTGGTCAAAAGAGTAAGCTAAGCCTTGCAAAGCTACTCCTATCAGGGGCAAATCTCCTGCTCCTTGACGAGCCAACAAACCACCTTGATATTGACGCAGTAACCTGGCTTGAGGGCTTTTTAAAGGACTTTGACGGAAGTGCGATAATCATAAGCCACGACAGATATTTTCTTGACGCAGTAACAAACAGAACAATGGAGCTTTACTGCAAGCACCTTATTACTTACAAGGGCAACTACACAGAGTATATGAAGAAAAAGGAGAAAGAACAGGAGAATATCCGAAACAAATACGAAAACGACTTAAAAGAGATTAAGCGTATCGAGGGTATTATAAAACAGCAGATTGAGTGGAGTCAGGAACGAAACTACATCACAGCGGCGAGCAAACAAAAGGAAATTGACCGAATAAAAGCCCGAATGGTACCTCCCGAGGAGGAGAACAACCAACTAAACTTCAAATTCACCCTGAAAAGCGAAAGCGGAAATGATGTGCTTATGTGCAACGGACTGTCAAAGTCCTTTGGCAAAAGTCACCTTTTCAGCAATCTTAGTTTTCATCTTAGAAAGGGCGAAAAGGTGTTTATCCTTGGTGGAAACGGTACAGGCAAAACAACCCTGTTTAAAATCCTAATGGGCAGACAAATGCCTGATGATGGATATATAGACTACGGAACGGGTGTTAAGATTGGATACTTTGACCAGTTACAGGAGAGCCTTAACCTTGAAAACGACTCCTTTACTGAAATTCACGACACATTTCCAAATATGACCGAAACCCAAGTTCGCACAGCCTTGGGCAGGTTCAGATTTAGGGGAGATGATGTGTTCAAAAAGATGTCACTAATGTCCGGCGGAGAAAGGGCAAGGGTGAATCTGCTGAAATTGATGCTTAGGGGAGATAACCTGTTACTCCTTGACGAGCCAACAAACCACCTTGACACATTCTCCCGTGAAAGCCTTGAAAAAACCTTGGCTGAGTATGAGGGAACACTGCTTGTTATCAGCCACGACAGATATTTTGTGAACAAGCTTGCCGACAGAATTTTGTACCTTACCGAGGATGGCTTTAAGGAATATTTGGGAAATTACGATTACTTTATTGAACATTTTGAAAATATAAATTCCGATGCAACTGCCCTTAAGGTAAAAAAATCAAGCGATAAGCCAAACGAATACAAGCAGAAAAAGGAAGAAAGGGCAAGGCAAAGAAAAAGAGAAAACGATATTAAAAAGGTACAGGCACTGATTGAAAGCCTTGACGAGAAAATCGCAGATGTACAGGAGCTTTTGAGTGACGAAAGTGTAAGCACCGACTACGAAAAATTGATGCAATACACAGAAGAGCTTAACTCCCTGCAAAAGGAACAGGAGGAGGCTTTTGCCCTTTGGGAAGAGCTTGAAAACAGTTGATTTTGAGGAAAATATGAAAACAAGATGTGTAAATAAATTTTAATTGTGATTTAATCAGTGTTTCCCTTGTATAAATGAAGAGGACCCGCAAATTAGTGTGGGCCCTCTTCATTTATACAATATCTGTGAATGAATATTTAGTTTAGATTGTTTTGTGAATACCTAATAATTCATCGGTCTATAATTTTTGTCCACGGCTGTAAAGGTTTTCATGGATTCTGATTATTATACATCCCATTTTGGAATGTATTTTTCATCAGCCGAGGATAATTCCTGACAAAAACCGTCAAGATTACTGCTTTCAAAAGCCGATAAAACCTTTTGGTATTCACGATTTGTTATTTTTCTGTATAGTTTGTTATGGGATAAAGCCGGTCCGTAGGGCACATATTGTCCCATTAGCGAAAATAAAACTTTTCCTTCAAAATTTTCGTTAAGAAATTTTATAATTTCTATACTGTTTTTTGTGTGATTGGGTAATACTAAA
>JBJEOZ010000159.1:0-5585 GCA_051880975.1 Ruminococcus sp. | reverse complement strand
TCTGTAATAATATTTGATGAAATACAATCGCTGCCGGTTGAATGTACAAGTATGTTCAATATGGCTGTGAACTTTCTATCAGAAATTTGCGGTGCAACTATTGTTCTGTGTTCTGCAACACAACCGGTATTGGAAAAAGTGGAATTTAGTATAAACTTGGAGGATAATAAGGATATTGTAGGTGATTTTGATGCATACTGCAAAAAGCTTAAAAGGACACAAATCGTAGATAAACTCAAACCTTCAGGATATACATATCTGGAAACTGCTCAATTTTTGTACGAAAAATCAATAGAAAACAAAAGCGTCTTATGCGTTGTAAATACAAAGGTTTCAGCAAGGAGTATCTTCAATTTATTCAAATCAATAATTGGGGATAAAGGTTTGAAAGATGAATATCACATAATTCATCTTTCAACTAATATGTGCCCTGAACACAGAAGTGAAAAAATAGAGAAATTGAGGGAATACCTTAAAAGCGATAAAAAGATAGTTTGTATAAGTACACAGCTGATTGAAGCGGGTGTGGATATTTCCTTTAGCGCTGTTATTCGCTCTTTAGCCGGACTTGACAGTATTATTCAAGCCGCAGGTAGATGCAACAGAAATTTTGAAGAACCTGTTGGCTTTGTGTATGTAATTGATATTTCAGATGAAAATGTTGATAAGATTAAGTCTATAAAATATGGACAGAAAATAACGAGAAGTATTTTTATGAATATGCGTAAAAATCCTTCTTTGTTTGGAGGCGATATTTCTTCACCAAGTTCTATCTCACACTATTATGAGGCGTTTTATAAAAATTCAAATGATGATCTGAATTATTGGGTAAAGAGTAAGAATTATAGCTTGGTTGACTTACTTTCAGTAAATACTGTAGGGAGTAGGGTGTATCAAGAATATTCAGAAAACAGTCAAAAACCAAAATTGAAAATGAAACAAGCCTTTAAAACTGCAGGAGATACTTTTGAGGCCATTGATGACCATAGTGTTTCAGTGCTTGTGCCGTACGGAAAAGGGGTAGAGTTGATAGAAAAAATAGTATCCGGCATACAACTAAATCAGTTAAAAGAATTGATGCCGGATATTCAAAAATATTCAATAGGTATTCCAATCACTCTTTGTAATCCAACATATGTTGCAAAGAATTCTGACACCGGTATTAATATACTAAGGGATGGTTTCTATGATGATGAGTATGGATTTACAGAGAAAGCCGAAATGAAATTTTTATGTGAATAACTTTAGGAGGATGATAATGTATTGTAATTTATATGGGAAATGAATATTTGTTTAATTTCTTTATTAATATATCAAATGAGAATGAGGTGAATTGATGAAGTATAGAAATCAGTTTGAATTTAAAGTATATGGTGATTATGCTTTGTTTTCGGACCCGATAACAAGGATAGGGGGCGAAAAGTGTTCATTGCATATTCCAACATACGCAGCATTAGTTGGTGTATGCAAAAGTATCTATTTTAAACCCACTTTTAAAATTGTTGTTGATTCAGTTAAGGTGCTTAATCCCATAAGAACAGTATCTAAAGGAATACGACCGATAAGTTATATATCAGATAAAAATAATTTGTCGTCATATACATATCTTCATAATGTTGCTTATGCTGTGAGAGCTCATTTTGTCTGGAATGACAATCATCCTGAACTAATTCAGGATAGGAACGAAGACAAGCACTTTCAAATAATGCAGCGTATGATTAAGATAGGGGGAAGGAGAGATGTGTTCTTGGGTGTTCGTGAAGCTCAGGCATATGTGGAGCCTTGCAAATTTGACGAGGAGCAAAGTTGTTATGCGGATATTCCTGAACTTTCATTTGGACTTATGTATCACAGCATAATATATGCTGATGAAGCAGTAAATGATGAGGACAAAGGGAAGCTCACAGTTTGCTTTCATACTCCTATTATGAGAAACGGGGTTGTTGATTTTATACCGCCTGAAAACTGCACAATTAAACGCCACATAAAGGATAGCGAAATCAAGACCTTTGGAAAGAATCAATTTAGTAGTGTTGATGAACTTTATAAGGAGGCGGAAAGCATTGAGTTGGACATCTGAGCTTTATAAAATCTATGATTTAGAAAGGGATATTGTTGGTCGTAAAATTGATGGTGTTGTTTTATTACCGCTATTTCATTCTTCACAAAATGCACAGGTCGAGGTAACTGTTTTTGACGACGGCACATTTTCTCATGCAGAGATAGTAGATGAAGAGGATAAAATGACAGTAATTCCTGTTACAGAAGACTCTTCTGCACGAAGTAGTGGTGTCACGCCCCATTCATTGTGTGATAAGTTGAAATATGTTGCAGGCGACTATTGTGAATACACTAAAGATAACGGTAAAAATCGTGAGGAATACTTTGAGAAATATATTTTTCAGCTATCGGATTGGGTGAATTCGGATTTTTCTGATGCCCTTATCGAGTCGGTCTATAACTACCTAAAGAAAGGTAATTTGATTCGGGATTTAATTAACTATGGTATTTTTCGTCTTGATGAAAACGGCAAATATCTCGATGAAAAATATAAAATTCTTAAGACAGAACAGAGTGAGTGTTTTATCAGATTTATAGTGACAAATAAATCAGATAACAGCACTTTCAAGGTTTGGGAGAACCTATTGCTGTACGAAAAATATATTAACTACTGTAATAGCAAGGATACAAACAGCGACTTGTGTTATATTACCGGTGATGTGGTTCCTGTTTCATATAAGCATATGGCAAAGATAAGATATTCAGGTGACAGTGCTAAGTTATTATCATCAAATGACAAAAGCGGATTGACATACAGAGGTAGATTTTCTGATGAGAAAGAGGCATATTCTGTTGGTAAGATTGCATCTCAAAAGGTGCACCTTGCATTAAAATGGCTTATCGAAAGACAAGGGACGAGTATTGGTTCAGGAAAATTTGTAACATGGGAAAGTAACATGAAAAAGATTCCTGATATAAACCAGGGATCCGCTTCATATTGGGATGATGAAGAATTTGACGAAGAAACTAAGGCTAAAACATCGCCCCAGTATTGTCGTATGGTCAATAAAGCTATAAAGGGCTATTTTGATAAACTTAATCCGAATTCTAAAATAATGGTTATGTTTGTTGATGCAGCAAGTCCGGGAAGGCTGTCAATTTTGTGTTATCAGGAATTCTCGGCAACAGATTACTTCAAAAATTTACAGGATTGGTACACAAAGGTTTACTGGCACTACTTTTATTTTAGGGATAAAAAGAGAATTGACTGCATAGGTACCCCTAATCCCAAAACGATAATTGAATGTGCATATGGTACTGAACAGAATGGAAAATTTAGTTTGAAAGATGAAGTGCTTACTTACTATATTAAGCAAATCTATTTTTCCATAATTTATGGTAGGAATATTCCTCAAAATATTCTGCATGCTTTGTTTAATAAAGCCTCTAACCCTGTAGGTTTTAATAACAAATATAATTGGGAAAGGGTTGTAGATGTTACATGTGCTTTATTCAGAAAGTGCTATTTGGAATCAAAAAGGATTGGAGATGAATTTGATATGAAACTTAATCATGAATGTACAGACAGAAGTTATCTATATGGACGATTAGCTGCATTGTCAGATAAAATTGAGCAGGATACTTATGATAAAAGTGATAATCGTTTGACAAATGCCAGACGATATATGAATGCTTTGATAAACTCACCATTTAAAATATGGGGGTATATTAGGCAGAAGATTAATCCATATTCGGAAAAACTTCTGAAGAATAACCCTGGTTTATATTATTATTATGATAAGATATATCAGGAAATTCAAACAAAATTTATAGACGAAGAATATGAATCTAATAAAAAATTAGATGCAATGTTTTTTATGGGATTTTATGCACAAAGAGAAGATTTATTTACAAAGAAGGCTAAGGAGGAAACAACAGATGATGGCATTACAGAATAAGATTGATTTCGTAGGTTTTATTTCGGTGGAAAACGCAAACCCGAACGGGGACCCGCTAAATGGTAACCGCCCACGGGATACAGTTGAGGGTTTTGGTGAAATTTCGGATGTGTGTATCAAGAGGAAGATACGCAACAGATTACAGGACTTTGGTGAGAGTATCTTTGTTCAATCCGATGACAGGAAAAATGATAACTATAAAAGTCTTAAAGATAGACTTGAGGGAGATGAAGAACTGAAAAAATTGTCAAAAGGAAAGAATACAGATACTGAGATGTTTGCTGAAAAAGTCTGTGAAAAATGGATTGATGTTCGTGCTTTTGGACAAGTGTTTGCCTTTGATACTTTGTCAGTTGGTATAAGAGGTCCGGTATCACTACATCCTGCATTTAGCATTAACCCTGTTGATGTTGAGAGTATTCAAATAACAAAAAGTGTAAATAGTGTTACCAAAGGGGGTGGAAAATCCTCAGACACTATGGGTATGAAGCATAGGGTAAAGTTTGGAGTATATAAAGTTAAAGGCAGTATTAATTGTCAGCTGGCAGAAAAAACAGGCTTTTCTCATGAAGATGCTGATAAGATTAAAAATGCGCTTTCAACTCTGTTTGACAACGACTGTTCATCTGCAAGACCGGATGGAAGTATGTGTATGTTAAAACTGTTCTGGTTTGAGCATAATTGCAAAAACGGGCAGTATTCTTCTGCAAAGGTTCATAACAGCGTTAAGGTAAACATACTTAATGATGAGCCATCATCTGTGGATGATTACGAATTTTACTATGATAACAGCCTTGATGGGCTAACCCCGGAGATAATAGAATGACCTACACCGACGACCAATTACTGAGTATTTCGGGAATACAGCATTTTGTGTTTTGCAGACGGCAGTGGGCGCTTATTCACATTGAACAGCAGTGGGAAGAAAACTACCTTACTGTCAGCGGAAACATAATGCACGAAAATGCCCATGACAATGCTTCTTCCGAGAAGAGGAAGGACTTGATAATTTCCCGTGGAATGCCTGTTGTTTCACGGGAACTGGGCATTAACGGCGTTTGTGATGTTGTGGAATTTCACTTGTCAGAGGACGGTGCTGTTGTCAACGGTTATGATGGACTATATAAGATAGTACCTGTGGAATACAAGCATGGCGAGCCTAAAGAGGATGACGCAGATATTCTTCAGGCGGCGGCACAGGCATATTGCCTTGAGGATATGTTTTGTACAAAGGTTGAGGAAATCAATATTTTTTACGGCAAAACCAGACGAAGATTAAAGGTTTCTTTTGATGATGAAATTCGGCAAAGGCTTATAGCTGTTGTGGATGAAATGCACAGGCTGTACGAAAGAAGATATACCCCAAAGGTGAAGAAAAGTAAGAAATGCAATGCTTGTTCACTTGCCGGAATATGCCTTCCAAGGCTCACTCGTGTTGAAAGCGTCAGGGAATACCTGAAGAGAAATGCAGAGGATATATTTGATGAAAAAACTACTTAACACCCTTTACATAACTTCATACGAAAAATATCTTTCCCTTGAAGGAGAAACCGTTGTTGTAAGCGGAAAAGGTACAGAGTGTGCAAGAATTCCCCTGCATAACATTGAGTCCATAGTGACTATGGG